>JAITKC010000148.1 GCA_031278665.1 Bifidobacteriaceae bacterium
CATCTGGGAGCTGTCGAGCCTTTCGGTTGCCGATTCGATCAAATTTTTTGAGACGGTTAAATTCAGCGCGGGCGAAAAAAAGATAGCCGGCCAAATCCTCAAGGAGATAAACGCCCGGCTCGGCTTTATGCAGAACGTCGGCCTTGACTACCTGAGCCTCGAACGGAAGTCGGCCACGCTGTCCGGCGGCGAGGCCCAGCGCATCCGGCTGGCCACCCAGATCGGCTCCGGCCTGGTCGGGGTCCTCTACGTGCTGGACGAACCGTCGATCGGGTTGCACCAACGCGACAACCACCGGCTGATCTCGACTCTGACGCGGCTGCGCGACCTCGGCAACACCTTGATCGTGGTGGAGCACGACGAGGACACCATCCGGGCGGCCGACTGGATAGTCGACATCGGGCCGGGCGCCGGCGAGCGGGGCGGCGAGATAGTCCACTCCGGCGACCTGTTCGCCTTGAAAGCCAATCCGCGCTCGCTGACCGGTCAGTATCTGTCGCGCGAGCGGCGCATCGAAACCCCGTCGAAACGGCGCCGGACCTCCGCTCAGCGCCAAGTCCAGGTCCTAGGGGCGGTCGAGCACAACTTGCGCGACATCGACGTGTCGTTCCCCGTCGGGGTCTTCACGGCGGTCACCGGCGTCTCCGGCTCCGGCAAATCGACCCTGGTCAACGCCATCTTGTACAACGTCTTGGCGAATGAGCTGAACGGCGCCCGCCATGTGCCCGGCCGCCACCGGCGGGTCACCGGACTCGGCCTGCTCGACAAAGTGGTGCACGTCGACCAAGGGCCGATCGGCCGGACGCCGAGGTCGAATCCCGACACCTACACCGGCGTGTGGGACCACATTCGCAAACTGTTCGCCGAAACGCCGGAGGCGAAACTGCGCGGTTACGGGCCGGGCCGGTTCTCCTTCAACGTCAAGGGCGGGCGCTGCGAAGCCTGTAAAGGCGACGGCACGCTGAAAATCGAGATGAACTTCTTGCCGGACGTCTATGTGCCCTGTGAAGTCTGCCGCGGCGCCCGCTACAACCCGGACACTTTGGACGTCCGCTACAAGGGCAAGACCGTGGCCGAGGTGCTGGCCATGCCGATCGAGGAGGCGGCCGAGTTCTTCCGGCCGATAGGCGCCATCGCCCGCCACCTCGACACCCTGGTCGACGTCGGCTTGGGCTACGTCCGCCTGGGCCAGAGCGCGCCGACACTCTCCGGCGGCGAGGCCCAGCGCGTCAAATTGGCCTCCGAACTTCAGCGGCGCTCGACCGGCAAGACCGCCTACGTCTTGGACGAGCCGACCACCGGACTGCATTTCGACGACATCCGCAAACTGCTGCGGGTTCTCCAGGGTCTGGTCGACAAGGGCAACACGGTGATCGTGATCGAACACAACCTGGACGTCGTCAAGTCGGCCGACTGGGTGATCGACTTGGGCCCCGAGGGCGGGGCCGGCGGCGGCCTGGTGGTCGCCGAGGGCACACCCGAACAGGTGGCCGCCAACCCGGCCAGTTTCACCGGACAGTTCCTGGCCCCGATTCTCGGCCCAACCCGCGGCCGCCTGGCGCTGGCCACCTGACCTGGTTCCAGCGGTCCGGCCTGGTTCCGGCGGCCGGCCAAGTGGCGCCGGTGTTCGAGGCGATCGGGTTCGACGACATTCCCGAGGCTCTGCTTCGCCAGGTCGCCGGCCCAAACAGCGGGCGGCTGATGGTGGCCTACCGGTAGCCGCCCCGGCCGCGACCGGTCCGGGGAGGGCCTACCTGATGGTGACGCCGTGGTCTTTCAGGAAGGCCACCGGGTCGGTGGTTTGGCCGTCGATCGAGACTTCGAAGTGCAGGTGCGGGCCGGTCGACTGGCCGGAGTTGCCGGTCAGGGCGACCTGTTCGCCGGCCACGACATCGTCGCCCTCTTGGACCAAAATGCCGCCCAGGCCGTCCATGTGCAGGTAGCGGGTGGCGACGCCGCCGCCGTGATCGATCTCCAACGTCCAGTTGCCGCCGGAGTCCTGGTAGACCCTGGTCACCCGGCCGTCGTGGGCTGAGTAAATCGGTTTGCCGCGCGAGCCGGTCATGTCGACTCCGGCGTGCAGTTTGACGACGCCGTAGATCGGGTGCAGGCGCATGCCGTAACCGGAGGACACCGGGCCGGCCCCGGGCTGGGTCCAGCCGTCGGCGCTGACCGGGTAGGGCGAGTCGCCGCCCCGCAGTTGGTAGCCCTGTTCGGCGGAGGACCAGACGACGGCGCCGTCGGCGGCGATCAGTTGGAGCGCGCCGGCGTCGGTCAAGATCAGTTGGGCCGCCGGGGCCTGGGCCTCGGCCGCCCAGACCGCGTCCGCCCCGACCCGAACCACCAGGGCGCCGTCTTCCTCCAGTTGGAGAACGGCCGCCGGGTCCGGGTCGGCGTCCAGGGACCAGAGTTTTTGGTTCCGGTTGTTATAGAGCACGATGCCGCCGTCGGCCTCGACCGTCACGAAATGGTTATTGGACGGGCTGGTCAGGCGGTCGCCGGCGGCCAGGCGCAGGCCCGGCAGGAGTTCTGTGGGGTAGCGCCGGGTGGAGGCGATTATCTGGGCCAGCACTTCGGGCTTCTCGTCCGGCCGCTGGATGAACAGCGTGTAACTGTAGGAGGTGTCAGGCTGCAGTCCGCTGTCGACCACGGTTCCGGGCTGATCGCCGAGCGGGACCTCGACGCCTTCGGCCGGGGTCTGCGGCGGGGCGTCGCCGGCGCCGCGGCGGAGCATCAACTGCGCTCCCGGCTCGGCCTCGAGTTGGCTGGCGTCCCAAACCAGGATCAGTCCGGCGTTGGACTGGCTGGCGGCCTGGATTTCCGGTCCGGCCTCGGCCGTCGCGGCCGCT
>JAITKC010000217.1 GCA_031278665.1 Bifidobacteriaceae bacterium
CGCGGCCCCGAGCCGGGCGCCAAGAACTTGTCCGGCGGGGTCTTTTACTGCCGGGTCATGGAGCAGGTGTTCCCGGGTTTCGCCGAGGCCGCGCCGATCGAGCGCGTGATCACCCGCAATTGCCTCAGCTTCCTGAACGAGACCAGTTTCGTCAACGTCGACTACGCCGACCAGCGGCTGGCCGGGCCGGTCAACGCCGCCTCGGTGTTGCGCGCCAAACTGGACGCCTGGCTGGGCCAGCAATGCGAACAGGCCGGCGCCATGGTGATGCCCGGCTTTCGGGTCGACCGCCTGTTGGTCGAGGACGGCCAGGTGGTCGGCATCGGCGCCGGCGAAGACGAGTTGCGCTGTCACGTGGTGGTGGCCGCCGATGGCGTCAACTCGTTTGTCTCGCGCGACGCCGGTTTTCGCTCGAAAGACCCGGCGAACCATTTGGCCGTCGGCGTCAAGTCGGTCATCGGCTTGGACCGAGGGGTGATCGAAGACCGCTTCAACTTGGAGGGCGACCAGGGCGCGGCCTACGCCGTGGTGGGGGACTGCACCGACGGAGTTGGCGGCGGCGGCTTCATGTACACCAATCGGGAGTCGATTTCGATCGGCGTGGTGGCGCGGCTGGACGATCTGATCCGCCGCGGCGCCAGCGCCTCCGCCTTACATGATCGCTTCCTTGGGCATCGCTTCATCGCGCCCTTCCTGAAAGGCGGCGAATTACTCGAGTACGGCGCCCATCTGGTCGCCGAAGGCGGACAGGCGATGGTCCGAGACCTGGTCAGGCCCGGCCTGGTGGTGGTCGGCGAGGCGGCCGGGCTGGCCTTGAACACCGGCTTGACGGTGCGCGGAATGGACTTGGCCGCCGGCTCGGCCATCGCCGCGGTGGGCGCGGTCGACGCCGCCTTGTCGGCCGGCGACTACTCGGCCGCCGCGTTGGCGGCCTATCCGGCCGAACTGGCCAAGAGCTTTGTCGGCCGCGACATGGCCACTTACCGGCGGGCGCCGGCCTTCTTGGAGGGCACGCGCCTGTTCAACGACTACGGTCCGCTACTGGCGGATATCTTCTATGGCGTCTACAACCTCGATCTGACGCCCCGCCGTCACCTGCTCAAGACCGCTGGCGACGCCCTCAAGGCGGCGCCGGTGAGCCTGTTAGGACTGGCCCGCGACGGGCTGAATGCGCTGAGAGCGTTGTGATCCCATGAAACTCGGAACGATCGCGGAACGTCTTGGCCGCAACCGCTACGACCTTGGCGCGAGTTCGCATATCGAAGTCGACCAAGCGGCCGCCCGCGCCACCGGCGCCGGACGGCTGCTCGAAAGGGTCTGCCCGGCCGGGGTCTACTCGGTCGGACCGGACGGGGCCTTGGGCGTCTTGTGGGCGGCCTGCCTGGAATGCGGCACCTGCCTGGCCGTGGCCCCGCCGGGCGTGCTGACCTGGCATTACCCCGCCGGCGGCGCCGGAGTGGCCTACCGCCAGGGTTGACATCAACTGAATCCGCCGGCGGCGCCGCGGCTTTCGGCCGCCGCGCCGGCGGCCCAAACCGGGTCCGGCGCGGCGGCGACCGCGCCGAATGCGACACCATACGCAAAACAAAGGAGTTACGCATGGAACCGTCAAAGCGCCTGCCGATGTGGCTGGCGGTGGGCATCACCGTGGTGGTCGGAGTCCCGTTCGGGTTCTGGCTGGGACCTTACGGCATGGCCCTGTTCATCTCGTTCACCGTCTGGGCGCAGTATTTCGCCTTCGGCGCCCGTCCGGCCGGCCTCAAGCGAATAATCCCCGGCTATATCGCCGGCGCCACCGGCGCGACCTTGACCCAACTCTTCGCGCTCTGGCTGGGGGGCTTGTTCGGCCCCGCCCACCTGGTCACCGACGGCGACCTGGCCGTCATCGTGGCTTATTTCATCGGCTTTTGCTGTCTGATCTACTCGATGCGGTTCATGAAGTTCATCGGGCCCGACCCGCTGGCCTTCTTCCAGGGTATTTCGTTGGCGCTGGCCTGCATCTTCACCGGCCAAGGCACGGCTTTCGTGGCCAATTCCGACAACGTCTACGTCTTGGCGATCGGCGGGCTGATCGCCTCCATCTGGTCCATGCTGCTCGGCTGCTTCCTGGGCTGGTTCAACGTCACCTTGACCACCGGCCCGCCGAAGGGCGCGCCGGCCGGGGCCGAAGCCGCCGAATCAGCGGCCGACGCCTGACCCAGACCGCGATCCGCCCGGCCGGCCGCGCGCCGGCCGGGCGGGTGGGCCCGCGCACCGGGCGGGTGGACGCGCAGCGGCCGGGTGGACGCGCACCGGCCGGGCGAGGCGAACCGAGGCGGAGCGAGCGAGGCGAGACCGCGTGGCGCCGGCCGCGGCGCTATTATGGCAACCGGCCTGAACACCTTTAAGCCCCGTCCGGCGAGGCGGGAAAGGAGACAACATGGCGGTCGCCGAAGTCCTGGACGGACCGGACGTGGCTCGCGCGATCCAGCGCATCGCCCACGAAATCCTTGAGCGCAACCACGGTCCGGCCGGCCTGGTGGTGATCGGCATCCCGACGCGGGGGGTGCCGTTGGCGGCCCGGCTGGCCCACGGCATCGGGCAAATCGAGCCGAGTTGGGAGCAGGCGCTCGGACAACTCGACGTGACGATGTACCGCGACGACTTGTCGCGGGCGCCCACCCGGAGCGTCGGGCTGACCCAGTTGCCGGCCGGCGGCATCGACGGCGCCACGGTGGTGCTGGTCGACGACGTGCTGTACTCGGGGCGGACTATCCGGGCCGCCCTCGACGCGCTGGCGGATCTGGGGCGGCCGAAGGCGGTGCGACTGGCGGTTCTGGTCGACCGGGGGCACCGCGAACTGCCGATCCGGGCCGACCACGTCGGCAAGAACTTGCCCACGGCCCTGGCCGAACGGGTCCGCGTCCTGCTCAGCGAAACCGACGGCCGCGACGCCGTGGTGATCGAAGGCGCGCGGCCGTGAAACACTTGCTCAGCGCCGCCGATTTGAGCCGGGACCAGGCGATCGGCCTGCTCGACCTGGCCGAGCAGATGGCCGCCACCCAAGGCCGCGAGATCAAGAAACTGCCGACGTTGCGCGGCAAAACAGTGGTCAACCTATTCTTCGAGGACTCGACCCGCACCCGCATCTCGTTTGAGACGGCGGCCAAACGGCTCAGCGCCGACGTGATCAATTTCTCGCCCAAGGGCTCGTCGGTCTCGAAAGGCGAGTCGCTCAAGGACACGGTCTTGACCCTCGGGGCGATGCGGACCGACGGGATAGTGGTCCGCCACTCCGCCTCCGGCGCTCCGTTCCAGATCGCGCATTCGACCTGGACCGACGCCTCGGTCATCAACGCCGGCGACGGCACTCACCAGCATCCGACCCAGGCCCTGTTGGACGCCATGACGATCCGCCGCCAACTCGTCGGCGCCGCCGCCGGCCAAGGCGGGGCCCGCCGGCGCGAGCGGACGGCGGACGCCGCCGTGCTCAAGGGCCAAGGCCTCGACGGCCTGGAAGTGATGATCGTCGGCGACGTGTTGCACTCGCGGGTGGCCCGCTCCGGCGTCGACTTGTTCACCACCCTGGGCGCCCGGGTCACACTGGTGGCCCCGGCCACGTTGCTGCCGGTCGGCGTCGAGACTTGGCCGGCGCGGGTCTGCTACGACCTCGACCGGGCGCTGGCCGCCACGCCCCCGGACGCGCTGATGATGCTGCGGGTCCAGCGCGAACGCATGTCGAGCGCCGGCGGCGGGTTTTTCCCCAGCCCGCAGGAGTACAGCCGGGAGTACGGTTTGGACGCCCGCCGGCTGGCGGCCCTGCCCGCCCAGGCCATCGTGATGCACCCGGGGCCGATGAACCGCGGACTCGAGATCGCCTCCGAGGCGGCCGACGGCCGCCGGTCGGTGATAGTCGAGCAGGTGGCCAACGGGGTGGCCGTGCGGATGGCCGTGCTCTACTCGACGCTGACCGGATCGAAGGAGGGCGCGTTATGAGCTATCTGATCAAGGGGGCCGTTTTGGCGTCGGGGGAGAGGGCCGACATTCGGATAGAGGACGGCGCGTTCGTTTTGGTCGGCCGGTCGGCTTCGGCCGCGGGGGCGAAAGTGCTCGATGCCGACGGCTTGGTGGCGCTGCCCGGTTTGGTCGACATTCACACGCATTTGCGCGAGCCGGGGCGCGAGGACGCGGAAACCGTCCGGTCCGGCTCGCGGGCGGCCGCGGCCGGCGGCTACACCTGCGTGCACGCCATGGCCAACACCTATCCGGTGGCCGACACGGCCGGGGTGGTCGAACAGGTCTGGCGGCTTGGTCGCGACGCCGGCTACGTCGACGTCCGGCCGGTCGGGGCCGTGTCGGTCGGTTTAGCCGGCCAGCATCTGGCCGAATTGGCGGCGATGGCCCGTTCGGCCGCGCGCGTGCGGGTGTTCTCGGACGACGGCCAATGCGTTTGGGATCCGGTGTTGATGCGCCGGGCGCTGGAGTATGTCAAAGCGATTGACGGGGTGGTGGCCCAGCACGCCCAGGAGCCCAGGCTGACCGAGGGCGCCCAGATGCACGAGGGCGTGGTTTCCAGCCAACTCGGCTTGGCCGGTTGGCCGGCGGTGGCCGAGGAGTCGATTATCGCCCGCGACGTGCTACTGGCCGAACACGTCGGGTCGCGCTTGCACGTCTGCCACGTCTCGACGGCCGGGTCGGTCGAGATAATCCGCTGGGCCAAAGCCCGCGGGATCGCCGTCACCGCCGAGGTCACCCCGCACCACCTGTTGTTGACCGACGAGCGGGCCCGCACCTACGACCCGGTGTTCAAGGTCAACCCGCCGTTGCGGTCCGCCGATGACGTCGAGGCGGTCCGCCAGGCGTTGGCCGACGGCACGCTCGACGTGGTCGGGACGGACCACGCGCCGCACCCGCCCGAGGCCAAGGACTGTGAATGGGCGGCCGCCGCCTTCGGTATGACCGGCCTGGAGACGGCGCTGCCGATCGTTTTCGAGTTGATGGTCGAAACCGGCCGGATGAGTTGGGCGGAGCTGGCGGCGGCGATGAGCTCGCGGCCGGCTCGGATTGGGCGGGTCGCCTCCCAAGGCCGGCCGATCGCGGTCGGGGAGAGCGCCAATCTGACGCTATTCGACCCGGCCGCCCGCTGGACGGTCGAACCCGGGGCGCTCCAGACGGCATCGGGCAACACCCCGGTGGCCGGACGCGAACTGCGCGGCCGGACGGTGGCGACTTTCTACGCCGGCCGGCCGACG
>JAITKC010000245.1 GCA_031278665.1 Bifidobacteriaceae bacterium
CTCTGTTCCTTGCACCGCTCGACCACCCCGCGCCGGCGCACCGGGGCCCCCGCCGCCCAGCGCCGCCCGGCCCCCCGCGCGGGGCGGGCCGCCAGTTCGACGTCGGCCGGGGAGCAAACCGGGACGCTGCCCAATTCGGCGCCGTCGATCGGCGAGCGGATGACCCGGGCCGGCCTGGTCCCGGCGCCGTGGGTGACCTCGCCGGCCAAGTCGCGCCAGGCGGGGTTGATTCGGTAAAAGGCGGCGCGGTCTGAAACCACAGTCATCGGCCTCTCCTTCGTGACGGGGGCGATTTCAACCAAGCATAGGCGCCCTAAGGCCGTCTGTCAGCAGTTCAGCCGGCCCGGAAGCGGGCCAGGAACTCTTTGGTCCGCTCCTCGGCCGGGTTTGAGAACAGTTTGGCGGCCTCGCCCTGTTCGGCGATGACGCCATCGTCCATGAACGCCACCCGATCCGAGACGTCGCGGGCGAAGGCCATCTCGTGGGTGACGATCACCATCGTCAGTCCGCCGGCGGCCAACTCCCCCATCACGGCCAGCACCTCGCCGACCATCTCCGGGTCGAGGGCCGAGGTCGGCTCGTCGAATAACAGCGCCTCCGGCTCCATCGACAGCGCCCGGGCGATCGCCACCCGCTGTTTCTGCCCGCCCGACAATTGCCTGGGCTTGGCCTCGACGTAGCGATCCATGCCAACTTTGGCCAGGTAGCCGATCGCCCGTTGGCGAGCCTCGTCCGGCTTGCGCCCGGCCGCCCGGACCTGCCCGATGACGCAGTTCTGCAGCACGTTCAGGTTGTTGAACAAGTTGAACTGTTGGAAGACCATGCCGAGGCGGGCGCGGAAGCCGGTGACGTCGTAGCCGCGGGCCAGCACGTCCTGGCCGTGGTACAAAATCTCCCCGGCGCTGGGCCATTCGAGCAGGTTGACGCAGCGCAAGAAAGTCGATTTGCCGGAGCCCGAGGCGCCGATGACCGACACCACCTCGCCCGGGCGGACGGCGAAATCGATCCCTTTGAGGATCTCGTTCGAGCCGAACGACTTGCGCAGCCCGCGCGTCTCGACAATCGGATCCGGCGCGGCGCCGGGCGGGCGGGCCGGCTGGGCGGCGCCGGCGGTCCCGGCGGCATCGGCGGACCGGGCGTCCTCAGCGCGAGCGGCTGCCATAGTTCCCACCTCCCCGCACCAGAATCGACTCCGGCACCGTCGAGGAGGTCGCCAGGGTGAAGGTCTGGGCGCCCTCGAGCCGGCGCTCGAGCAGGCGCAGCAGCCGCGTGGTCGAGAAAGTCAACACCAAATAGATCGCCGCCACCAGCAAATAGACCGGGAAGGTCTGGTACAGGATGCCGTCGATCGTCTTGCCCTGGAAGAACAACTCGGAGGTGCCGATGACCATCAACACCGAGGTGTCCTTGATGTTGATGACGAACTCGTTGCCGGTGGCTGGCAAAATGTTCCGGATCGCCTGCGGCAAGACGACCCCGCTCATAGTCGCCCAATGCCCCATGCCGACCGCCTTGGCCGCCTCCGTCTGGCCGGGGTCGATCGACCCGATGCCGCCGCGGACGATCTCCGCCATATAGGCGCCGGTGTTGATCGAGACCACCAACAGCCCGGCCGTCACCAGGTTGAGGTTGATTTGGAAAGCCATGCCGAGGCCGTAGTAGACAACCATCGCCTGAACCATCATCGGCGTGCCCCGGAAGACCTCGACGTAAATCGCCAACAGCAGGTTGACTATCTTGAGCAGGGCGCGCCGGGCCGGACCGGCGCTGTGGCGGTCGGCCGGGACGGTCCGCGCCACGCCCACCGCAAGACCTAACAGAACCCCGATGAAAGTGCCGGTCAAAGCCAGGAACATGGTCACGCCGACGCCTTTGACCAGCCACAGCCAATAATCCTGGACTATGTAGACGATCCATTCCAGGAAAGATCTCCCGCCGACTTGGGCGGCCGCCGGCCCCACGGCGCTCACTCGGCCTCAGGCTGTTCCTTGACCGCCTGTTGCATCAACTCCTGGCGCTTTTCCTCCGGGATCGCGGCCAGCGCCTGGTTGACCCCGGCGAGCAGATCAGAGCCCTTCTTCAGGCCGACGGACAGCGCCATGTCGGTCTCGTTGACGTCGAATCCCTGGCCCTGTTCGAAATCGACGAAAGTCAAGTCGGGGTTGGACGCGACCGCGCTCAGGGCGCCGGGGCGCTCGGAGATGTAGCCGTCCACTTTGTCGGACTTCAGGGCCAGGATCATAGTCGGGAAGTCCGGCAACGCGGTCTGTTTGTCGACGCCCGGAATCTGCCCCAAGAACTTGTCGTAGTGGTTCGTCGAGATCTGGGCGGTGATCTTGGCCCCCTCGAAGTCGGCCAACGACTTCGCGTCAACCCAGCTCGAGTCCTGTTTGACGACGATGACCACGTCGGAGGTGTAATAGCGGTCGGAGAAGTCGATCGCCTCGAGGCGTTCCGCGGTCGGGCTCATACCGGCCACGATCATGTCGATTTTGCCGGATTGCAGGGCCGGGATCAGCCCGTCCCAACTAGTTTTGA
>JAITKC010000255.1 GCA_031278665.1 Bifidobacteriaceae bacterium
CGAGGCGGCGGCATCGGGCGCTGAAATGGTCGCTGGCGGTTTGCCTGGCGCTGGTGGCGGCGGCGGGCGGGGCCGTCGCCTACGCCGACCACTACTTCGCCGACCGGGCCGCGCCGGGCGCCACGCTGGCCGGTCTGGACGTCGCCGGGCAGACCGAATCCGAACTGCGGAAAACCGCCGCCGCCCTGGTGGCCGGTCTGCGCTTCACTTTCACCGCCGACGGCGAAACTCTCTCCAACGACGCCAAACTGACTGGCGACGCCAGCCAACTCGGCGTCACAGTCGACCCCAAGGCGGTCGCCGCCGACGTCTTGTCGGCGGCCAAAGACCAGCCGCTGTGGCGCAAACTCAACCCTTGGACTGACAAGCCGGTGGCGGTGAAAGCCGAGTTCAACGCCCAGACCGTGCGCCAGTTCTTAGACGCCGAGTTCATCTCCGAAGCCCAGACGACCAGCGACGCGGCCGTCGCCTTCGACCCGGAGGCGGTCGCTTTCTCCGTCGTCCCGGCGGTTGTCGGACTGAAAACCGAGGCCGAACCGGCCATCGAGGCGATGCGGGCGCATCTGGCCGACACCGCCGCGCCGACCGAGGTCGCGGTCAAGGCGGCGCCGGACCCGCCGAAGATCGACGACGCCGCCGCCGGGGCCGCCGCCGCCCAGGCGACCGAAGCGCTCGGGCGCGTCATCGGCTTCGACAACGGCCAAGACGGGGTCCGCGCCCGGACCTACCAACTGCCGGCCGCCGTGATCGGCGGCTGGGTCGCGTTCACGCCCGATCCGGCCCGCGGGGTCATCGACGTGAGCTTCGACCAAGCGCTGATAGCGGCCGAACTGCCGGGGCTGCTGGCCGACAAAGTCGCCATCGCCGCGCGCGAACACATCGTCATGACCTATCCCGACTCCGACACCCAGATCGGAGTGGTCCAGTGGGGTCTCAACGGCCTGCGGATGGCCGATCCGGCGCCGGTGGCGGTCGAAGTGGCGGCGGCGTTGGCGCAGGGCCGCGACGCCCAGATCACAGTGCCTTTGGAGACCGACCCGTTCGAGACCAAACAGGTCAAGCCGCCGACCAACTACGACGAGCCGGACGGAGCGCACTGGATCGACGTCGACAAATCCAGTTTCACCGCCACGCTCTACGCCGGAACCACCGAAGTCGGGAGCTACGTGATCTCGATCGGCAAACCGGGCCACGACACGCCATCGGGCACCTTCTACGTCTACTTGAAATACGACCACCAGGTGATGCGCGGACCGGCCTCCGACCCGTACGAGTCGCCGACCGACTGGGTGTCGTATTTCAGCGGCGGGGTGGCCTTCCACTCGGCGCCCTGGAACGAGCCGAACAACTGGCGGCGCCGCGTCTCGCACGGCTGCGTCAATATGAAGACGCGCGACGCCAAAGTGGTTTACGACTTCGCCCCGATCGGCACCAAAGTGGTGGTCCACGACTGACTTGCCCGATGCCGTCCGCCCGCTTTGGGCGCCGGCGGCCCGGTCTGGGGCCGGCGGTCAGGCGGCCGGGACCTCCTCGGCCACGTCGAGTTCGCCGATCCGGTGGACCAGGATCTGATTGGTGGTGCCGGCCTGGCCCATCGGCGCGCCGGAGACTATCACCGCCGTCTCGCCGTCGCGGCCCAGTCCGTGGGCGCGCAGCGCCGCGTCGGTGCCCCGGATCATCTGGTCGGTGTGCTCGAAACTGGGAACCGCGAAGGCGGTGACGCCCCAGGCCAGGGCCAACTGGCGGCAAACCTCCGGCCGCGGCGTCAGGGCGATCAGCTTAATCGGCGAGCGCAGCCGGGCCAGGCGCCGGGCCGAGTCGCCGGACTCGGTGAAGGCGATCAGATAGGACGCCTCCATAGTGTCGGCGATCGCCGCGGCGGCCTTGGTCAAAATGCCGGCATGGGTGTGCGGGGTGGCGGTCATCGGGCGGATGCGGGCCGCCCCGCCGGCCTCGGTCGCCTCGATTATCCGGGCCATAGTGCGCACCGCGTCGACAGGATAGGCGCCGGTGGACGTCTCCCCCGACAACATCACCGCATCCGCCCCGTCCAGCACCGCGTTGGCGCAGTCGGACGCCTCGGCCCTGGTCGGACGCGGGTTGGCGATCATCGAGTCGAGCACCTGGGTGGCCACCACAACCGGTTTGGCGAACCGCCGGGCCATGTCGATGGCGTCTTTTTGGACCAGCGGCACATCCTCCAAAGGCAATTCGACGCCGAGGTCGCCGCGCGCCACCATGATGGCGTCGAAGGCCCTGACAATTTCATGGAGGTTCTCGACCGCTTGCGGTTTCTCGATCTTCGCCACCACCGGCGCCACGCGCCCGGCCTGGTCCATGACTTGGCGGACCAGCCGGTAGTCGGCCGCCGAACGGACAAATGACAAGGCCACCGCGTCGACCCCGAGTTCAAGGGCGAAGCGCAAGTCGGCGACGTCTTTGGCGGTCAGCGACGGCGCCGAAACCGCCACGCCCGGCAGGTTCAAGCCCTTGTGGTCCCCGACCAGGCCGCCGACTTCGACAGTCGTGACCACATCGGTGGCGGTCACCCGCTCCACCCGGACCTGGACTTTGCCGTCGTCGATCAAGATTCGGTCCATCACCCGCGCGTCGCCCGGCAAGCCGGCGTAGCTGGTCGAGGCGCGGTCTTTGGTCCCCTCGACCGGATCGGTGGTGATTGTGAAACGGTCGCCCGGCGCCAGTTCGACCGGCTGATGGCCGGCGAAAGTCCCGAGCCGGATCTTCGGCCCCTGAAGATCGGCCAGAATCCCGACCCCGGCCCCCAATTGGTCGGCCGCCGCCCGGATCGCCCGGTAGGCCGCCCGGTGATCGCGCTGGGCCCCGTGCGACAAGTTGAGCCGGGCCACATTCATC
>JAITKC010000350.1 GCA_031278665.1 Bifidobacteriaceae bacterium
CCGCCGAGCCGCCCGAGCCGCCGTCCGGGCCGGCGGCTAACCCAGTCCGCCCGTCGGCGCCTGCGGCGGGTTCGCTTCCGGCTGCGAGCGCTCCCTGCGGCTGACCGGTCGCCCCGGCCGAACCCGACCCGACGGCATCGTCGACTGTCTCGGCGCCGTCGGACGACTGAACGGTCGGCAGAACCATGGTGACGGCCTGCTGGGCCAAAGTCTTGACCGCCTTATGGGTGCGAGCGAGTGATCGGCTGTAGATGAAGTTGCCGACCACGGTGATGATCGAGGCCAGGGCCGCGCCCAGGATGGTGCCGGTCACGCCGAGGTAGGACAGGGCGACTGTGGAGGTCACCGCCGCCAGGGCGCTGGCCAGCACCTGGATGACGGAAATGCCGCCGCCCTGCTTCTTGCCATCGGCCACCCAGTCACCGTATCGCAAGTTCGCGCCTTGGCCGCGGCATCATGGTTTGGTGCCTCATCGCCACCGATCCGACCCGCCGCCCGGCGCCCGCGGCGTCTACCCGATGCTCGTGGGCCTGTTCGCGGCCCTGCTGGTGATCTCCAATGTCTCCGCCGTGAAATTGATCGGCCTGGGCACGGTCGACTTCGCCGGCATCCGGCTGGACGCCACCGTCGACGGCGGCGTCTTCTTGTTCCCGCTGACTTACATCTTGGGCGACGTCCTGGCCGAAGTGTTCGGGTTCAAGGCCGCCCGTCGGGCCATTCTGCTCGGCTTCGCCTGCGCCATGTTGGCGGTTTTGTCGTTTTGGCTGGTGCAGGTCGCGCCGCCGGCCGCCAATTGGACCGGCCAGGCCGCCTACCAGGAAGTTCTCGGATTTGTCCCGCGCGTGGTGGCGGCCTCGCTGGCCGGCTATTTAGTCGGCCAGCTGCTCAACGCCATGATCTTGACCGCGATCAAGCGGCGCGCGCGCTCCAGCGCGCTGTGGGTTCGACTACTCGGATCGACGGCGGTCGGCGAATTGGCCGACACGGCCATCTTTTGCGCGGTCGCCTTCTACGGGGTCATCGAAGGCGCGCAGTTCGTCGGCTACGCCGTCCTCGGATACGCCTACAAGTGCCTGGTCGAGGTGGTGCTGTTGCCGGTCACCTACCAGGTGGTGGCATGGGTCAAGCGCCGCGAAGCGCCCGTCTGAGCCGCGCCCCGCCGATAAGCCCAGGTTGTCCGATGCCGCCGCGCCCCGCCAATAAGCCCAGGTTGTCCGGTGCCGCCGCCCCCCGCCGACAAGCCCGGGTTGTCCGATGCCGCCGCGCCCCGCCCATAAGCCCAGGTTGTCCGATGCCGCCGCGCCCCGCCGTCCCCCCAAGCGGCCGCCCCAGCCCGGCTCCCCGCCCCGGTCGCCTGGCGTTTGGACTTGTCGTGGCGACGTTACTTGAGGACGCCCGGATCTTCCGGGTCGAGCACTTGGATGATCCGGTTCAGGTCCGCGACTGACGCGAACTCGATGACGATTCTGCCTTTGGCTTTGCCCAGGCTGACCGACACTTTTGTGTCGAATCGGTCGGCCAGGCGATCTTGCAGGTCGTCCAGCGCCCGGTGTTGCGACCCCGCCCGCACTGTCGCCCGTTTCGGCTTGGCGTCCGCCGGCACCTCGCCCAGCGAGACCAGTTCTTCGGTGCCGCGCACCGACAATCCCTCGGCGACGATCTTCTGCGCCATCCGCTCAATCGCGGCGCCGTCCTGCAGGGACAGCAGCGCCCGCGCGTGCCCGGCCGAGATCACACCGGCGGCGAGGCGGCGCTGGACCAGCGGCGGCAGTTTCAACAGTCTGAGCGTGTTCGATATCTGCGGCCGCGAGCGCGACACCTTGACCGCCAATTCCTCTTGGGTGCAGGAAAAGTCGTCCATCAATTGCCGGTAGGCGGCGGCCTCCTCAAGCGGGTTGAGCTGACTGCGATGCAGGTTCTCCAGTAACGCGTCGCGCAGCATGTCGGAGTCCTGCGCTCCCCGGATGATGGCCGGGACCTCGGTCAGGCCGGCCAACTGGCTGGCCCGCCAGCGCCGCTCTCCCATCACCAACTCGTACTCGACGCCGCCGTCCGGCGAATCGGCGGACCAGCCGCCCACGTCCCCGGCGGCGGCCGAGCCAAACCCGTCGGCGCCGGCGGCGGCATCGGACCCGCTGGCGACGGCGTCTGTGGCGACCGCGCCCGGGCTTGGGGAGCCAGCCGAGGCGGCGGCGTTCGGCCGTAGGACCACCGGCTGGAGCAGCCCGACTTCCTTGATCGAGTCGGCCAGTTCGCGCAGCGCGTCCTGGTCGAACTCCTGCCGGGGCTGGCGGGAGTTGGGGCGGATGGCCCCAATCGGGACCATCGCGAACTCGGCGCCGGGTACCGCGACCAGTTCAGCCGCAACCGGTTCCGCGTCCCGGTCGGCTCGTCCGCCCGGCGCGGCGGCGCCGCTTCCCGCCGTCGAACCCGGGCTCGCTGCCCCCTCGCCGACCGGCGTCGCCTCAGTCGCCCAATCGCGTTGGCCGGCGGCCGATGACGTGAACAGCAGGTCGACCGGCCGGCGCGTCGATTTGCCGCCGCCGGCGCCCGCCTCCGCGCCGTCGCCGCGGCCGATGGCCCCCGCCTTCGCCAGAGGCGGAATCAGCGCCCCCAAGCCCTTGCCCAATCCAGTCCTGCGCTCAGCCACGGTCGCCTCCAGTTCGTTCCGCCAATTCCAGGGCCGCCTCCCGATAAGCCAGCGCGCCCGTCGAGTTCGGGTCGTAGGCGATGACGGTCTGTCCGAAGCCGGGCGCTTCGGCGATGCGCACCGACCTGGGGATGGTGGTTCGCATGACCTCGGTCGGAAAGTGTTGTTTGACCTCGCGCACCACGTCATGGGCCAAGTTCGTGCGGGCGTCGTACATCGTCAAGAGGATGGCGGACACCGCCAGTTCCGAGTTGAGCGAGTCGCGCACCAGGCCGATGGTTCTGAGAAGTTGCGACAGCCCCTCCAGGGCGTAATACTCGCACTGAATCGGGATCAGCACCTCTTTGGCGCCCACCAGAGCGTTCAGGGTCAGCAGGCCAAGCGAAGGCGGGCAGTCCACAATCACGTAGTCGAGCGGCGGCTCGCCGAGTCTGCGAAGATGACGGCGGAGGTCTCCGATCGCCTCGTGCAGGCGGTACTCCCGCTTGGGCTCGTTGACCAACTCAACTTCGGCCCCCGACAGATCTATAGTGGCCGGAGCGCACCACAACCCGTCTTGATTTGGACTGGCAACAAGCACCTGCGCCAGCGGCGTCCCCCGCAGCAGCACGTCGTAGATCGACGCCGCGCCACCGTGGTGATCGACCCCCAGGGCGGTCGAGGCGTTGCCCTGGGGATCGATGTCGACCACCAGAACCCGCTGCTCGCCGGCCGCCAAAGCCGAGGCCAAATTGACCGCGGTCGAGGTTTTCCCGACCCCGCCCTTCTGGTTTGCGACAGCGATCACGCGCGTCGACGCGGGCCTGGGCAAGCGCCGGTCGCGCAGGCGAAGCCGGCGCGCGGCGTCCAGTGCCGCCTGGTCGCCCAGGGGGGTATCGCTGGTCGCCGAGGCCGATGTTTCACGTGAAACACCGGCGGCGGCGGATTCTCCGAAAGACACCCCCCAAGTATGACGGCTCGGTCTGACACTGTCGCCCGGCCGCCCCCGGCCACCGGCCTTCCGGCCCGCCCGGTCCGCCGGTTGGGCCTTGTGTTCGGCCTTGTGTCACGACGCTGGCCCTCGCCGATCGTCCTGCCGCGCTTTTCGCCAACTACTCAGTCGCCGCCGATGCCGACATTTCCGCCTTGGGTTCTCGGCAGGAACCTGCTGCCCGGCGAAGTTCCGGGCCAAAGCGCGATCGGCGCCCTCGTCGTCGCCCTAAGCGCTTTCATCATGGCCAGATGGCGCGTTACACAGCACCCCGGCCAGGCCTCCTCCCATTTCCTCAGTCCCGTCCCTCAGTCCCGTCCCTCAGTCCCGTC
>JAITKC010000152.1 GCA_031278665.1 Bifidobacteriaceae bacterium
CCGAACAGGAAGGCGACCAGCGGTTCGGTCAGGCCGAAAGTGTAGGTCTTGCCCATCGCGACGCGTTTGAGCGCCCAGGCGAACAGGCAATAGGGCACAAGGCAGGTGACCAGGCCCAGGTAGAGGCCGAAAACCAGGCCCGGCGCGGTCCCCAGCCAGCGGTAGCCGCCGATGCCGCCGGCCCCACCGGCCGCGCCGACCCCACCGGCCGCGCCGGCCCCGCCGACCGCCAGAATCGTTCCCGCCAGCACGATCATCGCCGCCAAGTTGGCCAGCGGCGAGGTCCCGGCGGCCATCGCCTTGACCCCGACGCCGCAAAGCGCGTACGAGGCCCCGCCGAACAGCGCCAAGGCGATCCCGCCCAAGTCGGCTTCGCCGCCGGCCCGGGTCAGGCCGATCGCCGCGCAGCCGGTCAGAGCCATGGCGGTGGCCGCCGCCCACCGCTTGGTCAGCGCCTCGCCGAAAAACAGCCGGCCCAATAGCCCGGCGACCACCGGCGCGGACCCGATCGTCACCATTGTGCCGACGGCCACCCCGGTCCGGGGCAGGGCTGAGAACAGGCCGAATTGCAGGCCGGCCAGCCCAATCCCGGCGACCGCGATATCCCGCGCCAGCCAGCGCACCGGGCGGGCGAACACCCCGCAGGCCGCCAACACCGCGAACAGGCCAATCCCGCCGATCAGCATTCTGACCGCGCCGATCGCGGCCGGGGCCGGGCTGGCCGGCGCCAGGGCCTGAGCCAGTCCCGCGGTCCCCCACAGCGCGCCGGCCCCGGCCGCCAGCCCGGCCCCCTGTGAAGAGTTCTTCATCGCCGCCCCTGTTCGCGTCAAACGTCGAGCCATCTTCCCGGCCCAATCGCGCCGGGCCGACGGCGCCGGAAGGATCGCCGGGCCGGTGACATTCAACACCCTGGCCGGCCGCCCAGGCCAGGCGGGCCATCCGGGCGGCCGCCCAGGCGGCCGCGAACGGCTGCGGTCATTGCCTGATCAGGCCGTCGGGGGGCACGTCGTCGATGTCGCAAGACGACGGCAGGGGCGTGGGGCCGGCCAGCCGCAGGTAGCGGATCAGGCGGCGCGAGCGGAGTTGAACGGCCGTCGCGACCGCCTCGTTGAGAAAGCGGCGGGCCAGGAGCGCCCGGTACCAGACCCCGGCCAGTTCGCGCAGGAGCGGGCCTCGGTCCGGGTCTTCGAGGTCGGAGGCGACTTGCGCCAAGTCGCCGGCGGCGGTCCGCAGCGCGGCCGACAGCTCCGAGTGCTCGCCGCCCCAGGGCGGGGCGGCCAAAGCCGCCCTGGCGGCCTCGGCCACCACCACCGAGGTCACCGGATCCCACAGCCCGGCGTGGGCGAGGTCCAAAGCCGCCGAGGCCCGGCGGGTCAACTGAAGCTGAAGCGATCCCCAGGCGTCGTCGACCCGCCGGTGCATCCGGTCCACCCGGTGTCCGGCGTGCCAGACGAGGGCGACCACCCCGGCCGCCAGCGCCAGGGTGATAAGCGGGGTCCCGGCCCAATCCATCGTCGCCGCCTACCGGCCGGTCACGGTGTCGTAGACGGCCAGGATCCGCTCGGTCACGCTGGACCAGTCGTAGCGCCAGACGGCGCGGGCGGCCGCCGCGGTTTGGCGTTCGGTCGCCTGCGACTCGGTCAGCGTCGCGATCACCGCCCGGGCCAGCGCCGTCCCGTCGCCGACGGCGAACAGCCGGCCGAGCGCGCCGCCGTCCAAAACCCGGGCGAAGGCCGGCAGATCGGACGCGACCACCGGGGCGCCGGCCGCCATCGCCTCGACCAGGACGATGCCGAAGGATTCGCCGCCGAGTTGGGGCGCCACGTAAACCGAGCAGCCCCGAAACAGCCCGGCCTTCTCGGCGTCCAAGACCGAGCCGGCCAACTCGACCGCCGAGCGCTCGGGCCCCAGGGCGTCGAGCGCCTCGCCGGCGTCGCCGGCCCCGGCGATCACGAAGCGAATCCCGCCGAAGACGGCCCGAATCAACGGCAGCGCCGCCAGCGCCGCTTTCAGACCCTTGCGCGGCTCGTCGAGGCGGCCGAGGAAGGCCATCACCGGCCGGTCGGCCGTGGCCTGCCAGCGCGGATCGGGCCGGGCGCGGGCGAAATAATCGACGTGGACGCCGTTCGGGATTATGACCGAATCGACTCCCAAATGGTCCATCAGCGTCCGGCGGGCGTCCTCGCTGACCGAAATCGCCCCGGCTATCTTTTCCATCGAGGCTCTGACCAGGGGGTAGGCGGCGCGCAGAGCGCGCGAGGCGGTCTGCGACGAGTGGAAGGTGGCGACCAGCGGCCCGTGCGCGTTGAGCATCGCCAACATCCCCAGCGACGGCGCGATCGGCTCGTGGATGTGCAGCAGGTCGAAGCCGCCCTCGCTCAGCCAGCGCCGGGTGCGCCGGGCCGCCAGCGGCCCGAAGCTGAGCCGCGCCACCGAGCCGTTGTAGTGGATCGGCACGGACCGGCCGGCGGCGACCACATAATCCGGCAGCGGCGTCTCCTCCTCGGCCGGGGCCAGGACCGACACGTCGTGGCCGCGTTCGATTAACTCGCCGGCCAGGTCCCGGATGTGGAACTGGACTCCGCCGGGCACGTCGAACGAGTACGGACAGACCAAGCCGACGCGCATCAGACGTCGCCTCGCGCCTGGGCCAGCCGGACCGGATCGAGATCGGCGACGAAGACCTTGGCCAACATGTGCCAGTCGGCCGGGTGGCGGCGGACGGCCGCCTCCAAGTAGCCGGCCCAGGCCTGGGTCAGCGCCTGGACCTGGCCGGCCCGGGGCGTGCCCGCCGGCGCCGCGAGCGGGTCGGAGAACTCCAGCACGTAGCGCCCGCCCCGCCGCCACATCGCGACGGCGTGTAACGGCCGGCCGGTGGCCAGCGCCAACGCCGCCGGACCGGGCGCCATCAGGGCCGGCTCGCCGAAGAACGTCACCTCGACCCCGCCCCGGCCGAGGTCGCGGTCGGCCAGTAACGCCACCGAGCGCCCGCCGGCCCGCCGGCCCGCCGGCCCGCCGGCCGCCAGAGAGTCAGCCGCCAGACCGTCAGCCGCCAGAGAGTCAACCGGTTCCTGAAAGGCCCGCAGCACTTGCCGGAAGACCGGTTGGCCGGCCTCCAGCGCGATGACCTCCAGGCCGATCCGGCGGCGCATGGCCAAGAAGTCTTGGAAGACCTCCTCCGGACGCAGGCGTTCGGCCACGGTGATGACCGAGGTCAGCTCGCGGGCCGCCCAGGCGCCGGCCAAGTCCCAGTTGCCCATGTGGCCAAGCGCCAGCACAACTCTGGGCTCGGGACCAAACTGGGCCCGCACCCGGTCCTCGTCCGCCAGTTCGACCATGTTCCCCAACCGTTCCTCGGACCAGCCGGCCAGTTGGAAGGCCTCGCAGTAATAGCGCAGGTAATGCCGCATTCCCTGACGCGCCAAGCGCCTCAGGGCGGTGTCGTCGAGCTCCGGGCGAACCCGCCGCAAGTTGGCCTCCAACTGGCGCACGCCTTTGCCGCGCCGCCAGGCGGCGAGGTCGGCGGCCAGGGCGAAACCGGCCCGCGCCAGCCCGGCCGGCAGTTTCGGCGTCCACCGCCAAGCCAGCGCCGTCAGGTTCACCGGCCCTCCGCCCGCGCCTGGCGGGCCACCGCCGCCATCCGCTGCCCGACAGTCGCCAAACTGGCCGCCGCCAACAGCCCGAGCGCCGCCGCCAACACCACCCAGGTCGCGCCCAGCCCCGTCACCAGCGCCGCCACCAAGGCGACGATCAACCGGTCGGCTCGTTCGGCTATGCCGACCGAGGCCTGGTAGCCAAGAGATTCGGCCCGCGCCCGGGTGTAAGGCACTATCGCCCCGGCCGCCAGCGCCGCCACGCCCGCGACCGCACCTAGGGTGTGGCCCTCAAGCGCCAGGTGGATTGTCAGCCCGGCGAAAACGGCGGCGTCCGCCAACCGGTCCAAAGTCGAGTCGAGGAAGGCCCCCCATTTCGAGGCCGTCCCGGCCAGGCGGGCCATTGTTCCGTCAAGGGCGTCGGCGGTCGCCACGACGCCCAACACCAAGGCGCCCTGCCACAGGCAGCCGAGCGGGAACAGCGTCAGCGCCGCCAGACATTGCACGATGGCGCCGACCACCGTCACGGTGTTGGCCCTGACCCCGCGCTTGACCAGCCAGGCGGCCGGCCGGCCGAACAGGCGCGCCTGAAGCGGCTTGGAGTTGGCCCCGAGCATCAGGTCTGATCCCAGGCGGCGGCGATTTCGGCGCGGGTGGCGCCGAGCAGTTCCGGCAACGCCCGCGAATGGGCCACGATCGGGAAGAAATTGGAGTCGCCCGTCCATCGCGGCACGACGTGCTGGTGGAGGTGGGCTGAGATGCCGGCGCCGGCCACGGCGCCCAGGTTCATCCCCAGGTTGAACCCTTGCGGGCCTTTGGCCAGGCCGATCGCGGCGACCGCGCGGCGGG
>JAITKC010000380.1 GCA_031278665.1 Bifidobacteriaceae bacterium
CGCGGCAGCCGACTTGATCGAACAGTATCGAGGCGGCATCTCCCGCAAGCGACCGAAACCCGGCTCGATCGACCTAGCCGACGCGATGAACGTGATCACTGCGGCCCACAAACAGACCAACGTGATCATCACAGCAGACCAGGACTACCGCTGGATCGCGCCAACCAGCGGCCACACCAGTTTCCGCCTGCTCCCCTGGGACCTTTGACCGCCCGACAACGCCACTGACAGCGGCGGCATCGTCGCGCCGGAATCGCCTCAACCAGGTCGAGTCCGGGGACGGCGGCGGCGCCGCCTCCGGCGCCGGGTTTTGACCACCCGCCTGGGCGGCGGGGCGGCTTAGCCCGAGTCCGTTGTGGCGACAAGTGGCTGTGGCCAAAATGCCGCCGAACCGTTATCATATTGTAATAATGCGATCTCAGTGCTCCCTCTACGTTGACGCCGGTTACGTGTTGGCCTCGGCGGCCACCCGGTTGACCGGCACATCGCTGCGCGCCGGCGTGCGCGTCGACTACGAGAAACTGATCGCCTGTCTGACCAGACAAGCCGAGGAGATCTCGGGCGTGCCGCTATTGCGCGTCAACTGGTACGACGCCGCCAAGAACGCCCTGCCGGACGCGGATCAGCAGCGGATCGGGTCGCTCCCGAGGGTCAAAGTGCGGCTTGGCCGGGTCGGTTTCGCGGGCGAGCAGAAGGGCGTCGACCTGCGAATTGGCCTCGACATGGTGGCGCAGTCGCGCAACGGCGCGGTCGACGTCATCTTCTTGGTGTCCGGCGACGACGACTTGACCGAGGCGGTCGAGGAAGCCCAGGTCCACGGCGTCCAGGTGATCGTGTTGGCGATTCCGGACCGCCAGGGCCGGCCGCACGGGGTCAGCGAACACTTGCAGCGAGCCTCCGATGGCGTCGAATTGGTCCGGCCGGAGGCTTTGGACAAGGCCGTGACCAGGACCCCGGCGGTTATGGTGGCCCACGCCATGCCCAGGCCGGGACCGCGCCCGGCGCCTCCGGCGACGCCCAGGCAGTCGCCGATCCTGGCGACGCCCAAACCCGGCCCGTCGATCACGGCGCCGCTGATCTCCAGTGTGCCGCCGGTTTCCCGGGCCGCCGAATCGGCGCTGGCCTACCGCACGGAGACCGGCGTCAAAGCGACCACGGCCCACGACTACGCGCTCGACGACGCCGAGGTGGTCGAGGCCATCGAATCTGTGGTGGGCGGAGTGGTGAAATCCTTCGTCGGCAGCGCCCCGCCCGAGGAACTCTCAGGCCTGCTCAAAGACCGGCGCTCGATTCCGCCCGAGGTCGACCGGGCGCTGCTCCTCGACCTCGCCCACCGGCTGAACGACTACGACCTCTCCGACGGCATCCGCAACCGGTTGCGCGATCGCTTCTGGGAGAGCTTCGAGCGCCAACTGGTCTAGCCCTGGGGGAGACAGGCTTTGAGCCCGGCCCCCGGCCGGACAGGAGTAGCTTGAACGCATGAAGGGTTTCAGAGATTTCCTGATGCGCGGCAACCTGATCGACCTGGCGGTCGCTTTCATCCTCGGCGCCTCCTTTGGCGCCGTGGTGTCCAGTTTCACCCAGGTCATCATGGACTTGATCGGCCTGGCGGGCGGCAACCCGAACTTCGACACGGTGGCTGTCGGGCCGATTGTGGTCGGCAAGTTCTTGACCGCGTTGGTGTCGTTCGTCATCGTCGCCGCGGTGCTCTACTTCGCCGTCGTGCGCCCCTACCAAATACTCAAAGGCAAACTGGCGAAGAAAGACGACGAGCCGGACGCGCCAACCGCCGAAGAGCTGCTGACCGAGATCCGCGACCTGCTGACCCAAAAGCGCTGAGCGGGCACGGCTTCCCGCGCAGCCGGCGGGGTTCGCCCGCCATGGCGCGCCGAGCCTGGGGAAGCCCTAAGGTGGGCTCTCATGAGCACACCGCATATTTCCGCCGAGCCGGGCGATTTCGCGCCGGCTGTGTTGATGCCGGGCGACCCCTACCGGGCCGACCGGATGGCCGAGGCCGTGTTGACCGAGCCCGCAGTGATCTCCGACGTCCGCGGCGTCCGCGCGTACACCGGCACCTGTCGAGGACGGCCGCTGTCGATCATGGCCAGCGGTATGGGCATGGCCTCGATCAGCTTGTACGCGACCGAGCTTTACCGCTTCTTCGGCGTCGAACGCGTTATCCGAGTGGGCACCGCCGGCGGGATCGCGCCCCAGGTCGCCCGCGGCGACGTGCTGGTGGCTTTGGGGGCGCACACCACCAGCGCCATGAACGAACTGCGCATTCCGTCGGTGCACTTCGCGGCCGTGGCCGACTTCCAATTGGCGGCTGCGGCCCAGGCCGCCGCCTTGGGCGATCCGGCCGTCAAAGTCGGCGTGGTGGTGTCAGAGGACCATTTCTATTTCAAGGCGCCCGGCGCCCTGGACGCCCTGGCGGCGCACGGAGTGCTCGGCGTCGAAATGGAGGCCGCCGGCCTCTACGGCGTGGCCGCCGCAGAAGGCAAGGCCGCGCTGGCCATCCTGACCGTTTCCGACCACATGATCAGCCCGGGCCGCGACATGACCGCCGACGAGCGCGAGACCCAGTTCACGCGGGCGTTGGAGTTGGCCGTCGCCGCCGCCTTCGCCTGACCCGGCCGGGGCCGCGCCGGGCGGGCTGTCCAGAAGTGCCCGCACGTTGGCGCCGGGGGCGTCGTGCGCGGGGTTCTGGACATCGGTTTCCCGGCCGGTTCGCCGCAGCCGGCCGGCCCGGGCCGGTGACCAGCGGGTTTGCGGGGACCCGCCCGGGGCCGGGCCCAGCCCCGCCGGGTCGGGTGTCCGGAAGTGACCGCACGTCGCCGCCGGGGGCGTCGTGCGCGGGGTTCTGGACATCGGCTTCCCGGCCGGTTCGCCGCCGCCCGACGGCCCGACCCGGTGACCAGGCGTTTCGCGGTGATCTGCCCGTGGGCGGGCCAAGCCCTGCCGTGTCGGCTGTCCGGAAGTGACCGCACGACGCCGCCGGGGGCGTCGTGCGCGGGGTTCTTGACATCGGCCTCCCTGCCGGTTCGCCCACGCCGGCCGGCCCGGGCCGTTGACCAGCGGGTCTGCGGGGACC
>JAITKC010000159.1 GCA_031278665.1 Bifidobacteriaceae bacterium
GGCGATGGTGGCGGCGGCGATGCCGAAGAAGGCCGCCACGGCCAGCCGGCGCGGTCCTTTGGGCCGGGCGCCGAGGAAGGCCGCCACCCCGACCAGGTCGGGTTCGCCGACCTCGCCGCGCGAGGTGTGCCAAAGGAAGACGGCGAACAGCGCGATCATGACCGCTCCCAGACTGGCGTGGATTTGGGCCGTCAACGGCGCCACGGCGCCCAAGGCGGCGGCGATCACCAGGAAGAACATAATCGAGAAGTGTTGCCGGGGGATCGGCAGCGCGTCGAAGAAGGCCGACCGGGACAAGTCCGAGGCCGGCGCCGGCGCGGCGGGCGGGGCGGCGTGGGCTGCGGGCGACGTGACTCGGGCGGGCGGGGCGGCGGCATCGGCGGGCGGGGCGGCGGCATCGGCGGGCGGGGCGGCGGCATCGGCGGGCGGGGCGGCGGCATCGGCGGCGGGCGCGCGGACGGCGGCGGCGGTTCGGCGGCGGGCCTGGCGACGGCGCGAGGCTATGCCGACCAAAACCACCAAGGGCAGGGCCAGGCCGATCAGCAGCCGCGTGGCGCCGTTCATATTGGCCGAGGCCAAAGCCTCATAACTGGGGTCGCGCCCGGCGGTGAAGGCGAGCAGCACGTCGACGGCGTACTCCGGCAAGATCGCGACGATCGCCAGCAGGGCCATCGCGAAGGCGCCGGTGATATCCATCTCGGCCGCCTCGGCCGCCCAGCCCAGCAAAGTCGCCGCGCACCAGATGGCCAGGCCGAACACGGCCATGGCGAGGAAAGGCGACAAGTCGAGCCGGCAAAGCGCAACCACTATTCCGGGCGCCACCCCCAACAAGGCGACAGCGATTTTGGCGGCGGCGCGACGCGGTGCCAAGGGCGGCTCCTGGTTCGTGGTCCAATTGGGCTAATCGAGGTTACCAGTGCGCCGAGCGGACTAAGGCCGGCCAGCCCCGCTAACGTTGACGAATGGACACTTCCTTGGCCGATGACGCCGTGCGCTTCGCCCGCGACCTGATCCGGATCGACACCACCAACACCGGCGACGAACGCTCGGTCGGCGAGCGGCGGGCCGCCGAGTACGTGGTCGGGCTGCTTCAGGACTGGGGCCTGGAGCCGGCCTGTTTCGAGCCGGCGGCGAACCGGACCTCGGTGGTGGTCCGCCTGGAGGGCCGCGACCCGGCCCGACCGGCCTTGGTCTTACACGGCCACCTGGACGTGGTGCCGGCCAACCGCGCCGAATGGACGGCCGATCCGTTCGGGGCCGAAATCCGGGACGGCGCGATCTGGGGGCGCGGCGCCGTCGATATGAAAGACATGGACGCGATGATCCTGGCGGCGGTCGGCCGCTGGCGGCGGGAGGGCCTCAAACCGCCGCGCGACATAATCCTCTGCTTCTTCGCCGACGAGGAGGCCGGCGGCCGCTTCGGCTCTGACTGGCTGGTCCAAGAACACCCGGAATTGTTCGCCGGCGCCACCGAGGCGGTCAGCGAAGTCGGCGGCTTCTCGGTCGAAGTGGCCGGCCGGCGGGCCTACTTGATCCAAACCGCCGAAAAGGGCATCGCCTGGCTGCGCCTGGTCGCCCGGGGAACCCCCGGCCACGGCAGCGCCGTCAACCCGGACAACGCCGTTCGCCACCTGGCCGAGGCGCTGGCCAGAATCGCCGCCGAGCCTTGGCCGACCCGGTTGCGGCCGACTATGACGGCGTTACTCGGCGGCGCCGCCGAACTGGCCGGGATCGCCTTCGACCCGGCCGATCCGGCCTCGGTCGCCGCCGTGGTGGAGGCCTTCGGCCCGGCCAAGCGCTTTGTCGGCGCCTCGACCGCCACCGGCGTCAACTTGACGTCGCTGACAGCCGGCGACAAAGTCAACGTGGTGCCGCGCACGGCCGAGGCGACGCTGGACATGCGGCCGCTGCCGGACGAGTTCGAAGCGGCGCGGTCGGCGATCACCCGGCTGGCCGGGCCGGCGGTGGCGGTCGAGACGATCAACCAGGGCATCGCCTTGGAGGCGCCGGCCGACGGGCCGCTGGTCGACGCCATGCGCGCGGCCTTGGCGGCGGGCGACCCGCAGGCGCCAGTGTTGCCCTATATGCTGGCCGGCGGCACCGACGGCAAGGCGTTGGCCAGTCTGGGGATTGTGTCCTACGGTTTCGCGCCGTTGCGGCTGCCGCCCGATTTCGACTTCACCGCCCTGTTCCACGGCGTCGACGAGCGCGTACCAGTCGAGTCGCTGCGTTGGGGCGCCGGCGTGCTGGCCGACTTCTTGGACCGCGCTTGACGGCGGGCCGGATGCGGCTCGCCGTCCGATGGCAATGAACCCTCAAAGCGGGTAACGTCGAACTATGAACGCCGAAGCTCGCACGGCCCTGGAACGCCTGATCGCCGCACTGGAACGCCATTTTGAGGCGGCGGCCGTGGGACGGGGCGACGAGGACCCCGCCTATCTGGCGGCCTACCGCCAGTTGATCGAGGCCTTCGAGGCTTACGACGACGCGCTTTACGACGCTTACGGCGTCGACGCCGCGTTCCTGGTCTACGACGACGACGAGGACGACTTGGTGGACGAGGAGCTTGACGGCGACGAGGACCCGGACGAGTTCTAGGCCGCGGCGCTGACCTCGTCC
>JAITKC010000134.1 GCA_031278665.1 Bifidobacteriaceae bacterium
GCGTTCGGGTGTTTCGGCGCTCATGCCGGTCTCCTTCCGGTGTCGGTTGGCAGGGCGATGCCGCTGGCCTCGACGGCCGACTGGACGTGGGCGGCCAACCTCGGCCCGACCTGGGCCAGCACGGCGGCGATCTGATCGCGCCGGGGCGCGTCGCGGTCCCAGTCGAGTGCCAGCGGCGGGCCGAAACAGACCGCGATTCGCCGCCGGAAAGGCGGCAGCCGGGTCGCGCTCTCGCCCTGGCGGCGGGTCCCGAGGCAGGCGAAGGGGATGACCGGGGCGCCCGAATGGACGGCCAGCCAAGCCACGCCGGGATGGATTTGGCGCATTTTGCCGTCGCCGCGAGTCCCCTCCGGGAAAATGCCGACCAGCGCGCCGCGCTCGAGCAGCGCCAAACAGCTCCGCAGGGCGTCGCGGCCGTTGTCGTGGGCCAGCGGCACCTGGCCGGCGGCGCGCAGAATCAAGCCGCCGAAGCCCCGCCCCAGCGACCATTTCATGATGAAGTGAACTCCCCTGGGCGAGGCCCCCAACACCACCGGCCCGTCGACCAAGCCGGTGTGATTGCCCGCCAGAATGGCCGGGCCGGACCTGGGCACATTGGCCCGCCCGACCACCTTGGTGGACGCCCAGACATGTTCCGCGAACCAGGCCACCCACCTGGCCCAACCGGCCTGCCAGCGGGCCGGGGCGTTTTCGGCGGTCATTTCAGAATCCTCCAGCCGCGCAGTTCGAGGTCGGCGGCCAGGCCCGGGCCGGCGCCCTCGGCGACCGCGATCTCGGCCAAGCCGACCAGTTGCCCGGCGCCATGTTCCAGCGACAGGTCCTCCAAGTTGACTTGGAGTCGGCCCATCTCCTGGAACAGCTGGCCGAGTTCGCCCGGCTTGTCCGGGACCATCACGGTCACCTTGTCGAACCGCCGCCGAGCGCCTCCGTGTTTGCCCGGAATGCGTCCCACGCCACGCCCGCCGGCTTCGATCAACCGCGCCAAACCGACCAGCGCCCGCCCCAACGACTCGTCCCCGGCGCCCAGTTCAAGAGCGGCGATCGCCTGGTCGAGGTCGTCGCGGACCCGGCGCAGCACAGCCGCCACGGCCGGCCCGTTGCCGGCCAGGATGGTGGCCCAAAGGTTGGCGTCCGAGGCCGCTATCCGGGTGACGTCGCGCAGTCCCTGACCGGCCAGTTCCAAGGCCGCCGGCTCGGCCTCGGCCAGCCGCATGGCTGTCAGCGACGACATCACCTGGGGCATGTGCGAGACCAGCGCGACCGCCCTGTCGTGGGCGGCCGCGTCCAAGTAGGCCGGATGCGCGCCGAGGTCGGCCGCCAATTCGCGGACCCGAATCGCCGCGTCTCGCCGGCTGGCCGGGGCGGCCGCCACAACCCACGGGCGCCCGACGAACAAGTCGGCGCTAGCCGCCGCCGGCCCGGTTTTCTCGCGACCCGCCATCGGGTGAGAGCCGACGTAGCGGGACAGGTCGGCGCCCAATTCGACGAGTTCTTCCAGCACCACGGCTTTGACCGAGGCGACATCGGTCACGATCGCCTCCCGGAAGCGGGCCAGTTGCCCGGCCACGACCTGGGCGGCGACGTCCGGCGGCGCCGCCACCACGACCAGTTCCGGATCGGCGTCGCCCGGCCGGCGAACCCGTCCCGCCCCGATCTGAACCGCCACCGCCAGCGCGGCCGGCGACGGGTCCTCCAGTGTGACGACGATGCCGCGCCCGGCCAGTCCCAGCCCGACCGACGCGCCGATCAAACCCGTCCCGACGATGTGCACCGGCCCGCGGGTCGCCGCGCCGGCCTGGGCCTGGCCCGGGTATGTCGGCCCGACTTCGCCGGCCGGGGGCGGGCCGGCGGCATGGGGCGCGCCCCGCCCTGGGGCGGGATCGGCCGCCGGCGACCTCGCGGCGCCGGGTGCACCGGCCGGGCGGCCGAGCGTCGGCCGGGCCGCGGCATCGGGCGGCGCGGACGCGGGCGCCGCATTGGGCGCCACCGGGGCTGACACGGCATCGGGCGGCGCGGACGCGGGCTCAGGCGCGGGCTCAGGCGCGGGCTCAGGCGCGGCGGCGGGCGGGTGTTCGGGGGTCACAGGCCGGCCGCCTTTTTCAGGGAGGCCAACTCGGCGGGGCCGAGAACCCGCCATTTGCCGGGTTTGATGTCGCCCAGGGCGATCGGGCCGATCCGGGTGCGGACTAGGCGCGTCACCGGATGGCCCACGGCCTCGAAGAGGCGGCGGACAACCCGGTTGCGGCCCGAATGGAGCGTCAGCTCGACCTGGGTATAGCCGGGGATCGAGTCGATCAAGCGGGCGGCGTCCGCCGCCACAGAGCCATCGTCCAGTTCGACTCCCTCGCGCAGGCGCTTGACCACGCCCGGGCGGACCCGCCCCTCGACTGTCACCAGATAGGTCTTCGCCACCTCGTGCGACGGATGGGCCAACGCGTTGGCCAAGGGGCCGTCGTTGGTGACCAGGATCAGGCCCTCCGAGGCGCGATCCAGGCGGCCGACGTGAAATAGCCGCTCGGGGCGGGACTCGACAAGCGACGCCAGAGTCGGGCGGTCTTGCGGGTCGTCCATAGTGGCGATCACGCCGACCGGTTTGTTCAGCGCCAAAGTGACTTTGCCCGGATCGGTCTCAATCGGCATGCCGTCGACTTCGATCCGGCGGCGCGACGGGTCCACGCGCAGCCCCAGCTCCCGGACCCGGACGCCGTCCACCCGGACTCGGCCGGCGGCTATCAACTCTTCGGCGTGGCGGCGCGAGGCCAGACCGGCCTGCGCCAGCGCCTTCTGCAGGCGGACGCCGTCCTCGTCGTAGGGCGGCTCCGCCGGCGCGGACTCCTGTCGGCGCGGCTTCCCGCGTTCGGGGCGATAGCCCTGATCGAAGCGGCGGGCGTCGCTTGGGCGGCCGGGGCCGCCGGGGCGGCGTTCGCCGTCGGCGTAACCCGAGCGGCCTCGCTCTGGGCGACGGTCGCGATCATCCCAGCCGGTGCGCTCCCCGCCGGACCAGTCGCCCCGGTCGCGTTCGTCGCGTGCGGTGCCGCGTTCGCCGTCGGCGTAACCCGGTCGGCCCAGGTCTTGGCGACGGACGCGATCATCGCAGCAGGCGCGGTCCCCGCCGGACCAGCCGCCCCGACCGCGTTCGTCGCGGGCGGGCCGGCGCTGGCCGCCGGCGTAGTCCGAGCGGCCCTGGTCTGAGCGACGGTCGCGATCATCCCAGCCGGCGCGGTCCCCGCCGGACCAGCCGCCCCGACCGCGCTCCTCGCGGGCGGACCGGCGCTGGCCGGCGGCGTAGTCCGAGCGGCCCCGGTAGGGCCGGCGCTCCCCGCCGGACCAGCCGCCCCGGTCACGTTCGTCGCGGGCGGTGCCGCGTTCGCCGTCGGCGTAACCCGAGCGGCCCCGGTCTGGGCGACGGTCGCGACCATCCCAGCCGGGTTGATCGCGATCGCGCTCGGGACGCGGCTGACGGCCGGCACCCTCCCGGTCAGGTCGCGGGCGCGCAGAACTCATAATCGAAACACTCCTGATTGGGCCGGAATCCAGTTCCCGGCAAGGTACACAGCGGAGTCGCTGGGCCGTTCGGCCCGCCACCGCAACTTAACAGGCTAGCCGAACCCGCGCCCGCCGCCGAATCTGCGAGTCTGCCCGCCCCTGGGCGAGCGACCACCGCAAGCGGCCGGCGCCGCAGCGTTTAAGCGAAGTCGTTCGTCTGAGGCGTGTTGGCCTGCGATGGGCGCGGCGAACGGATGTCCAGAACCCCGCGCACCAGGCCCCGGCGCCAACACGCGCGCACTTCCGGACACCCGACCGACCGGGGCGCAGCCCGCCGCCGGCTGCCCTAACCCTGGTCAACACGCCCCACACCGACAACTTTGCCTAAACCCTGGTCGGCTCCGCCCGACAGACTGGAGCCCCTCGCCCCTCCAACGCCCCAAAACGCGCCGGGCGGGCGTTGACATTCCGCTAAACGCGACTAATTTCAACATCTCGATCCTCTAGATCGTTGATTCCAGGGGGTGTTCGGCGCGCCTGCGTGACTTCTTGGGGCGGGGTGTCCAGTATCGGCGCTGATCAAAGGCCACTTCCCGGACCTGAAAGGCCAGTTCAATGGACACCGACCTGGACACCCTCGCCACAGCACTCTACGTCACAATCGACGATCTGTTGAAAGACCACCCCGAATGGGCGCCGCCCAGGCCCGCCGAGGGGTCCGCCCCGAGGACCACCGACTCTGAGTCGATCACCGTGGCGGTGCTAGGCGCGCTGCTCGGCCACACCAACGAGCGCCGCTGGGTCAGGGTCGCGAGACAACACCTGACCGGCCACTTCCCGAACATCCCAGGCCAATCCGGGTACAACAAGCGCCTGCGCAAACTCGCCGAGACCATCAACTGGGTCCGCGACCAGCTCGCCCGCTCAACCGACCAATGGTCGGACGGGCTGTGGCTGGCGGACTCCACCCCGGTGGAGCGCGGCCGCTCGAAGACCACCGTCAAACGCTCCGAGATGGCCGGGGACGCCCAATACGGTTACCGCGCGTCCCACACCCGCCACTTCTGGGGGATGCGCCTCCACCTGCCCGCCCGCCCATCGGGGCTGATCGTCTCCCACGCCCTGACCGGCGCGAAAGCCGACCAGCGCGACACCCTCGTCTCGATCCTGTCCGGCTTGGAACGCCGACCCGGGCAGATCATCGAATCGATCAACGCCACCTTGAAGACCCACCTCGACATCGAACGCCACCGAGCCAGAACCCCGCGCTGGCTGACCACCCGCGTCGGCG
>JAITKC010000163.1 GCA_031278665.1 Bifidobacteriaceae bacterium
GTTGGCTGAGCAGCAATTCCGGGCCTGTCAGGCGGACACGGGCAATCAGGTCACGGGGCTGGACCTGGCGGACGGCCTGGCCGACTTGTGGACCGTGGACTCAGCCGACCAACTGGCGACCGCCGGGCCGGTGTTGATCACCCCCCGGACCACTGGCGAGAGGCTGTTCGCGGCCCGGATCGCGGAACTGGACTCGCTGCTGGGTGGGTCCGGCGCCACCCCCGAGGGGCTGGCCCCTGAGACCTCCCTGGTCGAACTCAAGGGCGCGGCCTAGCCCGCCGGAAGCCTGACCGGCGGGCCGGCGCGGCGGCTTGGGCGGCGCCGATGCCGCTCACGGCATCGTTCCGGCGAACGGACTCAGACGACTTCGACGCTTACTTCCGGCGCCCCTGCCCGAACAGCCCCGACCAGCCGGGCGTCGCCGGTCAGCAGCGGGCAGCCTAGAAGCTCGGCCAGTGCGACGTAGGAGGCGTCGTAGGCGGTTAGCCGACCGCGCCGGGCCCAGACCCGGCTGGCGACGGCCTCGAACGGCCACAGCTCGATGTCGAGCAAACCGAAGCTGTCGAGCGCCAGTTCCGCGGCCGACTGGGTCAAGACGCCTGCCGACCACCAGCGCCGGACCACGTTCGCGACATCGAAGGGCAACAGGTGCGGCGCGGCCATTTCAGTCTCCGCCATGCGTGCCGCCGCCAGGTCGCCGTCCTCGGTCAGCAGCGCCGCCAGGACCGCCGAGGCGTCCACCACCAGCCGGCTCACCGGCGGTCTTGGGCCAGGTCGGCCAGGATGGCGGCGCGGCTGACCGGCGGGTAAGCCCGGCTCCGCTGCCTGATCTGGGCCAGAACTTCCCGCTGGTCGGCCCGCGCGGCGATCCGGGTCAAGGCCGCCAGGGTGTATTCCTGCATCGACTGCCCGGCCCCGGCCGCTTTGGCCGCCAACGAATTGCGCACGTCATCGGGCACGTTCCGAATGGTGATAGTTGTCACGCCGCTATTTTAGCGGCGGCGCCTGCAAAATGGCGCGGCCCGCGCGGCCCCGCGCCGGGGCCAGACGCTACTCCCACGACCGGTCGATGGTCTTCCAGAAGGCCAAGGCGACCCACGGCGCAACCGGAGCGAACTCGGTCCGGCCCCAATGCGCCTCAGGAACGCGCCAGCCGGTACGGCTGAACCTGGCCCACGCCGGGCACGGCCGTCGGCCCCTGAGCCTCAAGCGCCAGCCCGGCGGCGCTCGCCAGACCACCCGTCCCGCTGGCCCGGCCCGCCGCGGCAGGCCCAGCAGCGCCACCCGCCACAGGGGCGCCACCCGCCACAGGGGCGCCATCCGCCGCAGCCGGACCGTCCTGCCTGGGAGCGCCCGCCGCCCCGCCCAGCACCTCGGCGGTGGCCGAATCGACCAGCACCTCCCCCGGGGCGGCCAGCCCGGTCAGCCGCGACGCCAGATTGACCGAGGGGCCGAAGACGTCGCCGAACCGCCCCAACACCCGGCCCCAGACCAGTCCGACGCGGGCCGGCGGAGTGGCGCCATCGCGCCCAATCCCCTCCGCCAGGTCGAGCGCGATCAGCGAGCCGCGGACCGGCTCGTCGGTCACGAACATGATCCCGTCGCCAAGTTCCTTGACCACGCGGCCGCCGCCGCGCGAGACGATGTCGCGGCAGCCCCGCATGAACGCCTGCACCAGCAGGTCGAGTTCGGCGGCGTCGAGTTTGGCCGAGATCGCCGTGTAGCCGACCAGATCGGCGAAGCCGACCGCCCGCTGCAGCGGCAACGCCTCCGGCTCCTGCCCCCCGCTCGGCGGCCGGCCCTCCGCCACCGACTCCCCAATCCGCCGGATGATCCGCGACAGGTGCGACCGCCAGGCGTACATCATCTGCTCCTCGAAGATGTCCGCCATGTCCGCGATCTTGTCCAAAACCACCAACCTGGCCGACTCGGCGTCCAGACCGTACCGTTCGGCGGCATCGTCCATCAACGACTCGAACTGCCACCACGCCAAACGCTCCGTGGTGTGCGAAACGGCGCGGAGCAAGTGAGTCTCGGTCCGCCGCCCGAGCACCCCATAGGCGACCACCTCGTAGGCGGCGATGATGGCGTCGACGTCCTTGGCGGTCATGGCGTCCTCGCCTTCGGGCGGCAGGGCCAGGCCCAGCGACGTCCAGAACGCCGCGATCGTCTCGCGATCAAGTCCGGTCGCCTGCTCCACCTGCGACAACGTCAGAGTGCGCGGCGCCCCGGCGATGGTGTCGGCCCGGTCGTCGGCGGTCGAATACTCGCCGCGGGCCAGCTTCTTCAGGCGGTCGTCGGGCACACCAACCACCTTAACCCCAATCGCCGTCCGCCCCCGAGCCCGCCGCCAGCGCATAGGGGGGGTGATACCGTCCCCAGCCTCCCGGCCGCTCGACGGCCCGCCCAAAAGTGCGCGACGGCGCAAGTCCCTCGCGGCCCCGCTGTCCGGCCGGACGGCGCGCTCCCGCCGGGAAAGGTCCCACGCCAAAGCCAAGCCGGTCGGAACGCGCGCCCCTAGATAAGCTCTCCGGCGTCGATCCGGGCGACCCCGCCGTCCGCGCGCCTCAGGCTGAGCGCCCCATCTTCTCCGACCGCCTCGGCCCGGCCGGTTGCGACCGTCCCGTCCGGGAGCCGGATCGCCGCCGGCCGCCCCAAGGTCGCCATCCGCGCGCCGACCGCCTCCGCCAGGCGGCCGCCGTCCGCCGCCCAGCGCTCGAACCAGGTCGCGGCCGCGCTCAGAACCGCGATCGCCAGCCAGTCGCGATCCACGTCCGGCGCGCCCAGCAGCGCCAGCGATCCGGCGCGCGCGTCCGGCAGTTCGGCCTCGGTTTGGCTGACGTTGAGTCCGATGCCGACGACGACGTCTCCGCCCGGCGTCGCGCTGGCCAACACACCGGCCAGTTTCCGGCCCGCCATCATCACGTCGTTGGGCCATTTCAGGCCCGCCTGGCCGGGCGCCACCAGGTCGATCGCCTCCATCGCCGCCAAAGCCAGCGCCAAACCCAGCGCGGTGCGCCGCTCGCGCGCCCTCGCCGGCGGGCTGACCAGCACGGACGCGATGACCGATGATCGCGGCGGGGCTATCCAGGGGCGCGGCTCGCCTTCGCCTGGATGCTGCCGACCGCGCCCGCGGCTCTGGTATTCCGCCAGCAACGCGGTCAAACGCCCCGACCCGCCTAAGTCCGGGGCCGCCGCGGGCTGTCCCAGGCACGCCCGGCGCGCCAATTCCGCGTTAGTCGAGTCGACCTCCTGGACCACCTCGACGCTGGCGTAAGGGCCCTGGCGGACCAGCGCCTCGTTCAGCCGGTCAGGGTCAAGCGGATGGCGCACGCCGTAGAGAATAGCCCGCGCGCCGAGCCCAAGTCTCGGCCCAATCGCCAAACTTGCCTCTCCCAAAGACGGCTCCCGCGGCCTCGACCCGCCGAAATCGCGCCCCGAGGCGGTTCGGACCCGCCCTCGCTCAGCCGCCGAGAAGTCGCTTGCGGATAAGGAAATCAAGACTCCTGAGACGGGACGTATTGGCGCCCGACCCGGATCATCGAGGGTGGAGACTGGAACGCATGGATCGTTTCACCGACGCACCGGATGACCCGCCCTTCGACCTCTACCAAAACTCGCCGGAGGATCTGCTGACCCCAGGCGACCTGGATCCGCTGGACACCGACTACGACCCGCCGGACCGCGAGCCGATCCCCGCCAGGCGGTTGTGGGAGGAAGGCGACCACGAGACGTTGGACGAGCGGTTGGACGACGAAGAACCCGAGGTCTGGGACATCGACACGGAGCTAATCGACACCCGTCGGGCCGGACGTGTCGAGGCGTTGGACTCCGACGGCGTACGCGACATTTTCGCCGCCGATGACGGGCTCGACGGTTTGGGCGCTTCGGCCGAGGAAGCCGCGATCCATTACGAGGACTGACGCCCCCGCCCCGGGCGGACGCGCCAGCGGCCCGGCCCCGGCAAAGCCGGAACCGGGCCGCTTCCCGCGGGCCCGCGGATGATTACTTCAGCGTGACGCTCGCGCCAGCGCTCTCAAGCGCCGCCTTGGCCTTTTCGGCGGTCTCCTTGTTGACCTTCTCCAGGATCGGCTTCGGCGCGGCTTCGACCAGGGCCTTGGCCTCGCCCAGGCCGAGCGAGGTGAGCGCCCGGACCTCTTTGATGACCTGGATCTTCTTCTCCCCGAAGGAGTCAAGGATGACGTCGAACTCCGACTGCTCCTCCTCCGGTTCGGCCTCGGCGGCGGCCGGCGCGGCCGCCGCCGCCACAGCGGCCGGCGCGGCCGCCTTGACATCGAAGACTTCCTCGAACTTCTTGACGAAGTCGGAGAGTTCGATCAGCGACATCTGCTTGAATTGCTCGATCAGCTCGTCAATGCTGAGCTTTGCCATTTTGGTGTTGCCTTTCTCGATTCAGCCGGTGATCGGCCTGGTTTCGTGGTTGGTTCGGCCGATCAGGCCGTTGACTCCTGCTTTTCCCGCAGAGCGTCGATAGTGCGGACCGCCTTGCTGGCGGGCGCCGCGAACAGGTACGCCGCCTGGGCCAGCGAGGCTTTGACCACTCCGGCCACTTTGGCCAGCGTGACCTCGCGGGAATCCAGGTCCGCGAGTTTTCCAACATCTTCGGCGGTCATTGCGCCGCCTTCGATGATCCCCCCTTTGACCACCAGCGCGTGGTGCGTCCGGGCGAAGTCACGCAGCGTCTTAGCCGCCACCACCGGATCGCCGTGGACATAGGCGATGGCGGTGGGACCGGTCAGGGTCTCCTCCAGGCCTTCGATCCCGGCGTCGCGCAGGGCGAACTTGGTCAGCGTGTTCTTCACCACGGCGTAAGTGGCATCCGCCCGCAAGGCGTTCCGCAGTTGCCTCAGTTCGGCTACGGTCAGCCCGCGATATTCGGTCAGCAGCACCGCTTGCGACTCCGTCACCTGCTGACGAATCCGATCGGCCACCGCCACTTTCTCCGGCCTCGCCATTGGCTCTCCTTATGCTCGTGCCGTTCGGTCCGCCGAAGCCCGCCGCGTCCAGCGCGACGCCAAAAAAGGGCCCCGGCGCAAGCGCACGGGACCCTTGGGTCTGACGTCTCACCTGCGCGGGTCCGCTCTGTCGAGCTGTTCAGTCCGGCGCCACGGCGCCGGTCAACCAGCGGTCTTCGGCCCGGCCACTCTAGCACAGCCTTGACCCCCGCCCGGCCTCATGCCCCCGGCGCCAACGTGCGCGCACTTCCGGACATCCGACCCACCGCAGCCCGGCCCGGCCCCGGGCAGGTCCCCGCAAACCCCCTGGTCACCGGCCCGGGCCGGCCGGCGGCTCCGAACCGGCCGGGAAACCGATGTCCAGAACCCCGCGCACGACGCCCC
>JAITKC010000182.1 GCA_031278665.1 Bifidobacteriaceae bacterium
GTCGATGGCGTTCAGAAGACAGATCGATAGAGTTCCTCCAGGTCTTCGACGGTGACCGGCCGGGGGTTGCCGGGCGTGCAGACGTCCGCGAAAGCGGCCTGGGCCAGAGCCGGCAGGTCCTCCCGTTTGGCGCCGATCTGGCGCAGTCTGGTCGGGTTGCCGAGGTCCCGCGTCAGTTTCGCGACCGCTTCGACCGCGGCTTGGCGGACTTGCCCCAGCGGCGCGCTCAGCGCCTCCGCCACCCCGAACGCCGCCGCGATGTCGCGGTACTTCTCGCCGGTGTGCCCGGCGTTGAACGCCATCACCGGCGCCAGCAGTATGCCGTTGGCCACCCCGTGGGGCGCCGAGTAGAACCCGCCCAGCGGGTGCGCCATTCCGTGCACGATGCCGAGCCCGACGTTCGAGTACCCCATCCCGGCGACGTATTGGGCCAGCGCCATGCCCTCGGCCGCCTCGGCGTCGCCGTCGGCCGCCTTCGCCAGGCTGCGGGCGATCATCTGGATCGCCTTCAAGTGGAACATGTCGGACAGTTCCCAGGCGCCCTTGGTGATGTAGCCCTCGATCGCGTGGGTCAACGCGTCCAAACCGGTGGCCACTTTCAACGCCCGCGGCGCCGAGGCCATCATGTCGCTGTCGACCACCGCCAGCACCGGGATGTCGTGCGGGTCGACGCAGACGAATTTGCGGGACTTCGCGGTGTCGGTGATCACATAGTTGATGGTGGTCTCCGATGCCGTCCCGGCCGTGGTCGGCACGGCCACTATCGGCACCGACGGTTTGGGCGTCCCCGGGGTCCCCTCCAGCGAGCGCACGTCGGAGAACTCCGGGTTGGCGGCGATTATCCCGATCGCCTTGCAGGTGTCCTGCGGCGAGCCGCCGCCGACGGCCACCAGCACGTCCGCGCCGGCGGCCTTGAAGGCCGCCAAACCCGCTATGACGTTGTCAATCGGCGGGTTCGGGGCGATGTCGGTGAACACCTCGTAGGGAATCGACGCGCCGTCCAGCAACTCCAGGACTTTGCCGGTCACACCGGCCTCGACCAGGGGCTTGTCGGTGACCACGAAGGCTTTGGCGAACCCGCGCTCTTTCAGTTCGCGCGGAATCTCCTTGATCGCGCCGGCTCCGAAATAGGCCGTTTGATTCCAAATCATGCGATTGGCCATAATCTGTCCTCTTTCGCTTGTTTAGTGCTTGTCGGCGCCGAAACCCGCCCGTGCGCGCGGCATCGCCGACGGCTGTCACATGACGACCTGACCCAACCTTAGCTCGCCGATCTCCTCGTCGCTGAAACCGGCCTCGCGCAGCACCGCGTCGGTGTCCTGGCCGAGCCGGGGAGGCGCGAGGCGGGCCGAGACCGGCGTCATCGACAAGTGGACGCCGGTCTGGATGAGCCGGGCGGTCCGTCCGCCCTCGACTTCCATGTCCACAAACGCGCCGATCTCCTCCAACACCGGGTGGGCGGCGATCTCGGGGATGGTGTTGAGCGGCACACAGGGGACGCCCGCCACGTCCATCCGGTCCAAGACCTCCTGGGTGGTCAAAGCCGAGGTGGCGGCCCCGACCGCGGCGTTCAACTCCTCGCGGTGGGCGTAGCGGTCCTTGAGCGTGGCGAAACGCGGGTCCTCGGCGGCCTGGCCAATGCCCAGCCCCTCGGCGCAACGCCGCCACATCGCCTCGTTGGCCGAGGTGATGCAGACGTAGCCGTCGGTGGTCGGATAGGCCTGGTTGGGGATTCCGAGCCGGTTGGAAGTCCCCCATTTCTCCGGCACGCGGCCGGTCAGCCAGTAGTCGGTCAGGAAATGGTTGAGATAGTTGAGTTGGCCTTCCAGCATCGACGTCTCGACTTGCTGGCCCAGGCCGGTCTTCTCGCGGGCGTGTAACGCCGCCAGGATCCCGACCACCAGGTACATCCCGGCGGTCAGGTCGCAGACCGAGGTCGGATTGCGAACCGGCTCCCCGCCCGGTTCCCCGGTGATCGACAACAGCCCCGAGAAGCTCTGGATCGACAGGTCGTTGGCGGCCCGCCGGGCCATCGAGCCGGTCGACCCGAAGCCGGAGATGCCGCCGTAGATTATCCGCGGGTTGCGTTGCGAGACCGCGTCGTAGCCAAGTCCCAGGCGTTGCATCACGCCGGGGCGGAAGTTGTGCATTATCACGTCGGCGGTCTCGACCAGTTTGAGCACCATTTCGACGCCGGCCGCCTGTTTCAGGTCGACGGTGATTGAGCGCTTGTTGCGGTTGTGCGCCAAGAAGGGCGGCCCCGGCGTCGGATCGCCCTCGTCGACGCCGTAGTCGCGGCATTCGTCGCCGCGACCGTGGCGTTCGACTTTGATCACGTCGGCGCCCAGGTCGCCCATGATCTGGGAGGCGAACGGGCCGGCGAAGACGCGCGTCAAGTCGAGGACTCGGACGCCCTCCAGCGCGCCTCGCAGAGCCGTCACGACTCGCTCACCACAACCGAGGCGTCGCCCACGGTTAGTTTGACGCCGGCCGAGTTCTCCGTCCAGGCGTCGAGAATGTACTTGATCCCCCGCGGCGCCGCCTCGACCGCCGTGACTTGCAGTTTGCAGGTGATCGGCTCGCCAACCGGGGTGATTTTGATGTACTTGGTGCGCAGCGAGCCGCGCTCAAAATAGTGATGCCCAAAGGTTTGCGTCATCAGTTTGGACAGCCAGTTGGTCGAGTGCATGCCGTCGGCGATCGGACATGGCAGGCCCTGCGAGGCGGCCACCTCCTCGGAGGTGTGAATGTTCTTCTGGATCGGCTTCATCTCCCCGGCCGAGGCCGTCATCAGGCCGATCGAGTACCAGCCGGCGCGGCGCAGGGTTATTGGACGGGGCTGGGCGGCGATCACGTCGCCGACCGACAGTTTCGGAGCGGACATCACTTGACACCGGCTTTCGGTTTGTAGGACAGGAGGGTCAGGTCGTCGTAAGTGGTCACCAGCCGCCCGTCGGCGGTTTCGACTCGCAGCCAATAGTGCAGATAGTCGCCGCCGCGCTTTTCATAACGCTCGACGATCCCGCCGGTGACGACCAGTTCCTCGCCGACAAATGCCGGCGAATGCTGAACGGCGTTGTATTCGTAGTGAATCCTGGCGTCGTCGGTGTGGACGTTGGCCACGCGCCGTTCCAGGTCGCAGTTGGCCTCAAGGATTTTCATTTTGTCGGCGTGGATCATAGTCGGCGGGCGCACCACCCGGTCGTACGGCGGCGCCGCCGAATAGTGCCACTCCGCCTGGTCTTCCTGGCCGTGGGCGTATTCGGTGACGGACTCCTCCGTCAGCCGGTAACGCACCGGCTTGAAGACATCGCCCGTTTCCAAATCGGCAATCGTCTTGCCAAGCATCTCAAGGTCCTTTCGCCGCCCGAGGCGGCTCAGATGTTCGTATACCGCACAATCGTGCGGCCTGTGAACTTCCATTTTGTCATCGCGTCCCCTCGCAGTCAATAGGCCCAACGCTCCCGGAACACTGCGCCAAGCCCCGCGCCGCGCCGATATTCGCCCCGGGACACGGGGCCGGGACACGGGGCCGGGCCCGGCCCGGCGTTCGGGAGCCTGCTTAGGGTCAGGCTTCGAGGATCACGGCCAGGCCTTGGCCGACGCCTATACAGGCGGCCGCCAGGCCGCGCCCGCCGCCCCGGCGCCGCAGCGAATAGGCCAGATGGCCGATCAGCCGCCCGCCCGAGGCGCCCAGCGGATGTCCGATGGCGAGCGCCCCGCCGTCGACGTTGACTTTGGCCGCGTCTAGGCCCTCCCAGAGTTTCAGACATCCCAGCGCCTGGGCGGCGAACGCCTCGTTGAGTTCCACCAAGTCGATGTCGTCCCAGGTCAAACCCGCCCGGTCGAGGGCCATGCGGGCGGCCGGCACCGGCGCGACGCCCATCAGATTGGGCTCGCCGGCCCCCACTCCGCGCGCGACGATCCGGGCCAGGGGGTCGCCCGGCAGGGCGCCTTCGGCGGCCACCAGCACCGCCGAGGCGCCGTCGCTGAGCGGCGAGGAGTTGCCGGCGGTGACAGTTCCCGCCTGTCCGGGCCGCCGGAAAGCCAGTTTCAACGACGCCAGCGCCTCCAGGGTGGTGTCTTGGCGGATCGACTCGTCGCGGGCCAGCGCCAGGCCTGGAACCGCCACGGTGTCCGCGTCATAGCGGCCCTCCGCCCAGGCCGCCGCCGCCAACCGATGACTTCTGAGCGCGAACTCGTCTTGCGCTTCGCGGCTGATCCCGAGCAACTCGCCGACCTGTTCGGCCGTCTCGCCCAGCGACACCGTCCATTCCTTCGGCATCGCCGGGTTGACCAGGCGCCAGCCCAAAGCGGTCGAGGCGAGAGACTGGTCGCCGGCCGGGAACGGGCGGTCCGGTTTCGGCAGAACCCACGGCGCCCGCGACATCGACTCCGCCCCGCCGGCCAACACAATTGCGGCGTCGCCCGTCTCGATCGCCCTGGCGGCCTGGATGACGGCCTCGATCCCAGAGGCGCAGAGCCGGTTGACGCTCACCCCCGGCACCGAAGTCGGCAGCCCGGCCAGTAACAACGCAATCCGCGCCAAGTTGCGGTTCTCCTCGCCGGCGCCGTTGGCGTTGCCAAAGATCACGTCGTCTATCGAAGCCGGGTCGAGGCCCGGATTGCGTTCCAGGATGGCCTTGATCACCAAGGCGCCCAAGTCGTCGGGTCGGTTGCCCGCCAAGGCCTTGCCGTATTTGCCGAACGGCGTCCGGACCGCGTCGTAGACGAACGCGCTTGCCATCTCGCTGACCTCATTTCGCTCGCGGCGCCGAAGACTCGACTCGAACGCCCAGTTCTCGGCCCCAAATGTTTTGCTGACATTCCGGCCGGCCGCGCCGGCCAGCCCCCTATACGCCCAACACCACCAGCGCGAACGATGCCGCGCCCGGATCGGGCGTGCCGATCGAGCGGTCGCCGTGTAGTTTGGAGCGCCCGCGTTTGGCGGCGAAGGCGGCGGTCGCCTTGGCGGCGGCGTCGGCGGCCTCGGCCGCCGCCCGCCAGGCGTCGGACAGGTCCAAACCGGACGCCAAGCGGGCGGACAGGGTTTCGGCGAAGGGGAGCACGGCATCGACCATGGTTTTGTCCCCCAAAGCCGCGCCGCCGCGAGCGACGATGGCG
>JAITKC010000202.1 GCA_031278665.1 Bifidobacteriaceae bacterium
TGGCACTCGACGTGCTGACCGACCTGGGGCGGGTCCGAAACATCGGCATCATGGCCCACATCGACGCCGGTAAGACCACCGTGACCGAGCGGATCTTGTTCTACACCGGAATCAACTACAAGATCGGCGAGACCCACGACGGCGCCTCGACTATGGACTGGATGGCGCAGGAACAAGAACGCGGGATCACGATCACCTCGGCCGCCACCACCTGCTTCTGGAAAGACCACCAGATCAACATCATCGACACCCCCGGGCACGTCGATTTCACAGTCGAGGTCGAGCGCTCGCTCAGGGTGCTGGACGGCGCCGTGGCCGTGTTCGACGGCAAAGAGGGCGTCGAGCCGCAGTCGGAGACGGTCTGGCGCCAGGCCGACAAGTACAACGTGCCGCGTATCTGCTTTGTCAACAAGATGGACAAGATCGGCGCCGACTTCTTCTTCACAGTCGGCACCATTGTCGACCGTCTGGGCGCGAAACCGCTGGTAATGCAGCTGCCGATCGGGTCTGAGGGGAGCTTTAGGGGCGTTGTGGACCTGCTCGGGCGGCGGGCGCTGACCTGGGCCGGCGAAGTCCGCAAAGGCGAGGACTACAAAGTCGAGGCGATCCCGGAGGACCTCGCGGAACAGGCCGAACAGTACCGGGCGCAAATGGTCGAAACAGTGGCCGAGGCGTCTGACGAGTTACTGGAGAAGTACCTCGAGACCGGCGAGTTGTCAGTCGAGGAGCTCAAAGAGGGCATCCGGCGGATGACCGTGTCCGGGCAGGTTTTCCCGGTCTTCTGCGGCTCGGCGTTCAAGAACAAGGGCGTTCAGCCGATGTTGGACGCCGTCATCGACTTCCTCCCCTCGCCGCTGGAGGTGCCGCCGGTGACCGGTTTCTCGCCCAAGAATGAGACCGTTGAACTGGTCCGCGAGCCATCATCCAAACAACCGTTCGCGGCTTTGGCCTTCAAAGTGGTGACGCACCCGTTCTACGGCAAGCTCACCTATGTGCGGGTTTACTCCGGGAAAGTGGCCGGCGGCGCCCAGGTGCTGAACTCGACCAAGGGGCGCAAGGAGCGGATCGGCAAGCTCTTCCAGATGCACTCCAACAAGGAGAACCCGGTGCCGGAGATCACCGCCGGGAACATTTACGCCGTGATCGGGTTGAAGGACACCACCACCGGCGACACCTTGTGCGACCTGGCCCACCCGATCATCTTGGAGTCGATGACCTTCCCGGAGCCGGTCATCCAGGTGGCGATCGAGCCGAACTCGAAATCCGACCAGGAGAAACTGTCGCTCGCCATCCAGAAACTGGCTGAGGAGGACCCGACTTTCCGGGTCTCGCTGAACCAGGACACCGGTCAGACGATCATCGCCGGCATGGGCGAGTTGCACCTCGACGTGCTGGTCGACCGGATGCGGCGGGAGTTCAGAGTCGAGGCGAACATCGGCAAGCCGCAGGTGGCCTATCGCGAGACCATCCGGCGCAAAGTCGACAAAGTCGACTACACCCACAAGAAGCAGACCGGCGGCTCCGGCCAGTACGCCAAAGTGCAGGTGGCCTTCGAGCCGCTGGCGTTGGACGGCGAGGCGACCTTCCAGTTCGAGAACAAAGTTGTCGGCGGCCGCGTGCCGCGCGAGTACATTCCGTCGGTCGAGGCCGGGATCATCGACGCGATGAGTTCGGGTCCTTTGGCCGGCTACCCGGTGGTCGGCGTCAAGGCGACCCTGCTGGACGGCCAGTATCATGAGGTGGACTCCTCGGAGATGGCCTTCAAGATCGCCGGCTCGATGGTGTTCCGCGAGGGCGCCAAGCGGGCCGACCCGGCCCTGCTGGAACCGATTATGGACGTCGAAGTGCGGACCCCTGAACAGTACATGGGCGAAGTCATCGGCGACCTGAACTCCCGGCGCGGCCAAATCCAGCTAATGGAGGACGCCTCCGGCGTCAAAGTGGTGCGCGCCCATGTGCCGCTCTCCACCATGTTCGGCTATGTCGGGGACCTGCGCTCCAAAACCCAGGGGCGGGCGGTCTACACTATGCAGTTCGATAGCTATGCTGAAGTTCCCCGAAGCGTTGCTGAGGAGATCATCAAGAAGACCCGGGGCGAGTGAGTCCGAGGGATCACCAAAAGTAGTACAGAATAAATAGGAAACGACCCGTAGGAGACCCTCGCGTCGCCCTCCCGGCCAGACCGGCCGGGCAGGCCCCGTCAGGAAGAACTACCCAAGTCCTTAGGAGGGACCCAGTGGCTAAGGCTAAGTTCGAGCGGACTAAGCCGCATGTGAACATCGGCACCATCGGACACGTCGATCACGGCAAGACCACCTTGACCGCGGCGATCACCCGGGTGCTGCACGACGAATTCCCGGCTCTGAATCCGTTCACCCCGTTCGATGAGATCGACAAGGCGCCGGAAGAGAAGCAGCGCGGCATCACGATCAACATCGCGCACGTCGAATACGAGACCGCGAAGCGTCACTATGCCCACGTGGACGCGCCGGGTCACGCCGACTACATCAAGAACATGATCACCGGCGCCGCGCAGATGGACGGCGCGATCCTGGTCGTGGGCGCCGACGACGGCCCGATGGCCCAAACCCGCGAGCATGTGCTGCTGGCCCGCCAGGTCGGCGTGCCGTCGCTGCTGGTGGCGCTGAACAAGGCCGACATGGTCGACGACGAGGAAATCCTGGAGCTGGTCGAACTCGAAGTTCGCGAGTTGCTCAGCTCCCAGGGCTTCGACGGCGACAACGCGCCGGTGGTTCGGGTGTCCGCGCTCAAGGCGCTGGAGGGCGACCCGGAATGGTCCAAGGCGGTCAAGGAATTGATCGACGCCGTGGACGACTACATTCCCGATCCCATCCGCGACATGGACAAGCCGTTCCTGATGCCGATCGAGGACGTCTTCACGATCACCGGCCGCGGCACCGTGGTGACCGGCAAAGTCGACCGCGGCAAGCTGCCGATCAACTCGAAGGTTGAGATCCTCGGCCTGCGCCCGACCCAGGAGACCATCGTCACCGGCATCGAAATGTTCCACAAGTCGATGGACGAGGCCTGGGCCGGAGAGAACTGCGGCCTGCTGTTGCGCGGCATCAAGCGCGAGGAGGTCGAGCGCGGCCAGGTGGTCGCCAAGCCCGGCACCATCACCCCGCACACCCAGTTCGAGGCGCAGGTCTACGTGCTCAACAAGGACGAGGGCGGGCGCCACAACCCCTTCTACTCGAACTATCGGCCGCAGTTCTACTTCCGCACCACCGACGTGACCGGCGTCATCACGTTGCCGGAAGGCACCGAGATGGTCATGCCGGGCGACAACACCGAGATGAAGGTGGAGTTGATTCAGCCCATCGCCATGGAGGAGGGCCTCGGCTTCGCCATCCGCGAAGGCGGGCGCACCGTCGGGTCGGGCCGGGTCACCAAGATCATCAAGTAGGTCTTCGGTTTTTGCCCGATGCCGCCGGGGCGGCGTCGGTTCGCCAGGCCGTTTTGGGGCCGGGCAGGTCGTCAGCCTGCCCGGCCCCTTCCTTTTCGCGCCCCCGCCCCCGCCGCGGGCGGCGGCGGGGGCAGGGCTCTGAGCGGTCGTGGGTTGGGGCGGGATGCCGGCCAGCGTCGTCATCGGCCGCGCCGATGACGCGAGTTGGCTTTCCCGGGGGCCGGTCGGCTCATCCGAACCGGGTTGCCGGCGTCAAGCCGGGCTCCTCGCCCGCGAAGCCCGGCCTGTCCGGCTCCCGAATCCATCGACACCGACAATTTCTAGGCCGAAACGCATCGAGACCGACAATTTCCCTGGTCGAACGCATCGACACCGACAATTTCCCTGGTCGAACGCATCGAGACCGACAATTTCTAGGCCGAAACGCATCGAGACCGACAATTTCCCTGGTCGAACGCATCGAGACCGACAATTTCCCTGGTCGAACGCATCGAGACCGACAATTTCCCTGGTGTTTTGAATCGACACCGACAATTTCCCTGGTGTTTTGAA
>JAITKC010000206.1 GCA_031278665.1 Bifidobacteriaceae bacterium
GTCGATGCGTTCGACCAGGGAAATTGTCGGTCTCGATGCGTTCGACCAGGGAAATTGTCGGTCTCGATGGATTCGGGAGCCGGACAGGGCGGGCTTCGCGGGCGAGGAGCCCGGCTTGAGGCCGGCAACCCGGTTCGGATGAGGCGGCGGCCGCTTGAGAAGACCGACTCGCGTCATCGGCGCGGCCGACGGCGACGCTGGCCGGCGTCCCGCCCCAACCCACGACTTCGCTCAGAGCCCGGGCGGGGCGGGGTCAGCCGGATCGGGGGAGGACCTCGAGGGTGGCGCCGGAGGGGGTGGGCGGGGCCAGTTGTTCTGGGGCGGAGCCCATTATGGCGCGCAACCGGTCGTGGCGGAGTTTGACCCCGGCCGCGCCGATTTGGCCCAGTTCGCCGTCGACCGCGTCCTCCAGCATGTGCACGCGATGGCCGTGGGCGCTGTCGACGGTCACTCCGGCCCAGGTCATGCCGGTGACGGCGGCGCCGCCGGCGTCTTTGGCGATGGTCACGAAGGCGACCGCGCCGGTGTCGGTGTTGGGGCCGACCACGGCGTCGGTTTGGTTGGAGATGAAGTTTCCGAGCGAATAAACAACCCACATGCCGTCGCCGTGGACGCCGCCCGGGACTAGTTCGACAGGCTGGGCGACATGCGGATGGTCGCCGATCACGGCGTCGATTTGGCCGGATTCGGCCAAGCGGGAGACAATCGCGCGCTGCTCCGCCGATGGCGTGGTCTGGTATTCGACTCCGGCGTGAACACTCGCCAGGACCACCTCGGCGCCGGCGGCGCGGGCGGCTTCGGCCTGGGCTATCAGGCGGTCGGTGTCGATGGGGGTGTTGACCGCCCAGGGCTGGGCGGCGGGCAGGGGGAGGCCATTGGTGCCGTAGGTGGCGGCGATATGGGCGATCGTCAGAGTTTGGCCGGCGCCGGTCAGGCGATAAAGCTGGGCCAGTTCGGCGTCGTCGGCGTCAAGGGCCGTCCCGGCGTAGCCCATGCCGTTGGCCAGCAGAGTCTCGATGGTGTGGGAAACCCCCGCCCAGCCCTGGTCGATGGCGTGGTTGGAGGCGGTGGTGCAGCCGTCCCAGCCGGCTTCGGCCAAGTCCCGCGCCAGCGATGACGGGGCGGCGAAAATCGGAAAGCCGGTCGGGGCGCGGCCGGGCGGGGCCAGCGGCACCTCCAACTGGCAGATGGCCAAATCGGCCCCGGCGATCCAAGCGTCGGCGCCGGCCAGCAGCGGGTTGAACTCGTAGCCGCCTTCGGCCCCGGCGGCCGCCGCCGCCGACGCGTTGACCGGCATGTGTGTCAGGATGTCGCCGCCGAAGGCGACTGTCACAGTCAAATCGTCCGGCACCGCCGGCGGCGCCGCCGCCGGCGTCCAGGGCATGGCCGTGGCTGTCAAGGTGACCGGGGAAACCGGCGCCGGCTCGTCATCGTGCGCCTGACCTGCCCAGGCGACCCAACTCAAAGCCAACGCCAAACCGCCGGCGGTCGAGGCGGCCAGGGCGGCCAGGGCCGTCAGGGCGGTCGGGGCGCGTGGCAGAGGGCGCATGGGCACCCAATCTACCGGCGGTCGCCCGCCCCGGCGGCGGCTACTCGCCGAACCAGCGTTTGACGTGATCCGCGATCGAGGTCTCGAAGGCGTCGTCGTCGTGGTGGCCCCTCAGCCAGTCGACCAGCGAGCCGCCGGCGGACTGGTCCAATTCGGCCCGGCAGGCGGCCGTGTCGGTGACCGCGCGCAGTAGCATCGATTCGGCCTCGGCCAGATTGCGGTAGAAGAACGGGTAGGACTCGGGCACCAGCGCGCGAGCCCAGTCCCGGTCCGGGAAGACTCCGACCGCGCCGGCCAGCAGCGCCTCGATGTACTCCAGACCGTAAGTCTCCTCGCGGGCCGTGGCCAAGAAGGCGGTGGTGGCGGCCAGCGCCTCCCAGTATTGCTGGCGGGACGGGGTGAGCGGGCCGACCCAGGCCCATTTGTTCCGCGACAGGGTCATGGCCTGCGGCGAGACCAGGTGCGGTTCGGTCAGCCGGGCCTCGACCCGGATCGGCGCCCGCTTGGCGACGCGCGAGACCACGTCGATGAACTGCTGCGGCTGTTTGCGCTCCGACATGTAGATGGCGGGGTAAAGCACCACCGGGCGGTCCGGTTCGTGCCGGGGCTGCAAGTGGTCCAGGCGGATGCCCAAGTTGACCCATGAGATTTGGGCGTGTTCGGCCAGCGGCTGGATGGTCCAGCGCCGAACGTATTCGTGGATCGCCTTGGCGGTGCGCTCCGAGTTGGCGAAGGTTGGGAACAACGCGCAGGACAGCGACAGCGCGGCCAGTTCGACGGTCGAGTCGTAGCGGGTCCAGTTCCACCACATGAAGTTCATCAGCTTCGGCTGCTCTGAGTTCGCCTTGAGCCGCATCCAGGCGTCGGCCGAGTCGATGACGTCCATGTTGATGACCACCGTCTGGTCGCCGTCGACCAGTTCGAGCGGCAGCACGTCGAAGCCGGGGTAGCGGTGGACCTGGGGGGCGATCAATTCCGCCCCCGGGAAAACCCGGAGCAGCCGCCGGACCAGGGTTGCCCCGGCGTCGTGTCCGGCGACGGAGCCGTCGGACTCGATTACGAGTCCGGAATACTTGACGGCGATTTTCATATCTTGTCGCACCCCCTGTTGGCTGGTTGTCGGCCTGCGCCGGCGCGGTCGCCGGCCCGGCCCGGAGCCGGCGCGGCCGCTCCCGGCGCCTTCGGCTTCGCTAGGTTAGGCTACCCGCCCGGCTTCGGCGGGCCTTGGACC
>JAITKC010000247.1 GCA_031278665.1 Bifidobacteriaceae bacterium
CCCGGATAGCCGGCGGCGTCCGCGCCCGCGGCCAACGGTTCGGACCCGCCTTGATCGGCCGAAAAGCTCTGGCTTGCGTTCAGCACGAACATAGTCGCCACGACAAGCACCGCTATCGACACCGCCGAGACCTGGGTGACTAAGGCGCTTCTAGCCGCCAGCGGGGCGGCCAGGCTCACCGACGCCACCACTCCGAAAAAATCGCCGAGATGAACGAAAATCCAGCCCAGCCCGTACGACTGGACCGCCGTCGCTTTCCCGGTCGCGGCGTACCGGGCGAAGTACATCTGGGTGATCACGCAGAATGCGAACCGCGCCGAAATGGCTACCAAGTAGGCGATATAACCGCCCACATCAAGACCGAACAGAATAAGCGCGACGAACCCGATCACCAGCGCCGGGCACATCCACCGGTACAAGAACGCGATAGAGACCCGGCGCGGGCCGAACGTGGCGGCAAACGAAACCGCCCCCATGAACACTGTGGCCACAACCAGGACGAGATGGAACACAAGGCCGCGCCTATCCGGCGCACTCGAGAACGTTCCCGCGAGGCACACGAACAAGCAGGCGATGAGGATTCCGAACCCGACCCTCCCCATCTCACCGAGCACTCGCAGAGGACTTCGTTCCGGGCTATCGCCGGTACCGCCGCGGCGCCCATCAGATCCGGCCGCGGCCGACTCCCGCGGAATGTCCCGCCATGAAAGGAAGAAGCACAGACCCGACAGAAGTGGCAGCGTTGTGACAAAGGCCAGCGCAATCCAGCCGTCCATGGCGGACACCAACAAGACGAGCAACGCCGAGGCGACGGCCGAGGCGGGCGCCAAGAACTCGGCCTCCTCCTGCGAGGTCCTGGCATAGAACTCGCCCCACATGACCCACATGAAACCGCTGCCGAATCCGGTCAACGCCGCTCCAACCACGAACATCGCCGTGCCGATGTTGAGGTCTTCCGCCGCCCAGAACAGCAGCGGCGTCGAGATGGCCGTTGCGGCCGGGGCCAGCCAAAGAAGCGCGCGGTGATCACTCGGCGGGCCGAACCGTTTTTCAATGAATACGATCACCACTAGCGTGACTACCGCCATGAATACGGGCAAACCAGCGAAGAAGAGCGTCTTAGCCCAGCCCGCCGGGTTTTCCCAGGACCAGGTCGCCCCGGCATAGCCATCGACAATTCCGGTGTAGAAGACGCAGAACACCCACGCCAGAAGAAACGACCATCCGAGCCGGCGCAGCGGCATGAGCCGCGAAACGGCCGCAAGCACCGCCGATTCGCCCCGCCGAATGTCTTTGCCGGCCTCGGACACGCCCCATTCTCCCATACCCCCCGAGCGGCGCGTCGCGGCCATTGATTCGCTATAGAGGCGGAGCGCGATTGGAAATGGCGTCCGGACCACCGCCTCCGGGGGCGCCCAAGTCGCGGCGTCGGGCGCGCCCGGTTGGCCACGACGGCTCCCCACCTTCTAAGGTGTTTGACAACGCCCGGCCCAACGCCCGGCCCAACGCCAGACACGACGCCCGACAACGGAAGGTGGGACAGATGCCCGAGCAGGATTCCGCGGCTCGCCACCGCCTCGAGGCGAGCCCCCGATCGCGGGCCTGGCTGTGGGCGTCGGTGCTGGCGGTGGCCATGATGGTGGCGGCCGCGGTGGTCTACGTCGTCATCGTGCGGGGCAAGCAGGATGTGCCGGCGGCGCCCCAGCCGACAATCACCGTCACCAAGACGGTCTCGCCGCCGGCGCCGAAGCTTTCGCCGGCGCCGCGAGAATCCGGCACCGCCTTCTACGACCGAATCCCGTCCACGCTGGGCGCCTACGCGCTGACGGCGACGGCCGAAAACCCGGCTTGGGGAGAACTCGGGGCTTTCGACTCCTACACTCTGACCTATTCCGACGGCGACCGGCAGGTGACGCTGCTGGCCGGCCAGTGGCGCACGGACGAGGCGGCGGCCGAGGCCTTCGACGCGCTCGGCGGGCCCGCCGGCTGGCCCGGCGGCCAAGTCGATCTGACAGCCACCACCTGCCCGCAACCGCCCGATCCGGACGTCAAAGCGATCTGGTCCAACCGGACCGCCGTTTTCCAAGTCGACGCGCCGGCCGGCGGCGCCGGCGAACTTTACTGTTTGATGCCGATGTGAGCCGGGGACTTGGGCGGCGAATTGGCCACCGCCGGTCCGGCGGTCCGGATCAGCCATCTGCGAGTCAAGCGCGGCCGGCGCCTGGTCCTGCCCGACCTCAGCCTTGAGATACCGCGCGGCCAGGTGGTCGGGCTGCTGGGGCCGTCCGGGGGCGGCAAGACAACGCTGATGCGCGGCATCGTCGGCGTGCAAATCGTGGCCGGCGGGACGGTTGAGGTCCTCGGGCGCCCGGCCGGCGCCCCGGACCTGCGGGCCAAAGTCGGCTACATGACCCAGGCGCCATCGGTCTACGCCGACCTGACGGTGACCGAAAACCTTGTCTACTTCGGCGCTCTGCTGGGCGTCGCCAAGGGGCGCGTGGCCGAGGTCATCGACCAAGTGGGCCTCGCGGGCCAGGCCGGCGACAAGATCGCGAACCTGTCCGGCGGCCAACGCTCGCGCGCGTCGTTGGCGGCGGCGCTGCTGGGGCGCCCGGAATTGCTGGTGGCGGACGAGCCGACAGTCGGGCTCGACCCGGTGCTGCGCGCCTCGCTCTGGCAACTATTCCGCGAGCTGGCCGCCCAAGGGGCCACGCTGCTGGTCTCATCGCATGTCATGGACGAGGCCACGCGCTGCGATCGTTTGGTCCTGTTGCACCAAGGCCGGGTGCTGGCCGACGCGACGCCGGCCGGGTTACTCGCCTCAACCGGCGCGGTCAGCGCCGAAGAGGCCTTCTTGACACTCGAGCGCCAGGCGCCGCAGACCGGGCCGGGCCAAACCGGGGGCGCGCCGTGAGCCCGGTCCGGACCTTCGCCACAGCCCGCCGCGTGCTGACCCAGTTGCGCCACGACCCGCGTTCGATCGCCATGGTCATGGTCGTCCCGTGCGTCGTCCTGGGGATTGTGGCCTGGATGTTCAACGCCACGCCCATGGTGATCGACCGCTTCGGCCCAATGCTTCTGGCGATCTTCCCCGCCTTTGTGATGTTCCTGGTCACATCGGTGACCATGTTGCGCGAACGGACCAGCGGCACCCTTGAGCGGCTGATGACGCTGCCGCTGGCGAAAGCCGACTTCCTAGTCGGCTACGCCCTCGCCTTCGCGTTGTTGGCGGCCGTCCAGGCGGTGGTGTTGACGGCTTGGGCGCATTGGGTCTGCGGTATGGATGTGTCGGGTTCGCTGGCGGGGCTGATGGCGATCGCGGTGCTCGACGCCGTGCTCGGCTCCTCGCTCGGCCTGGCCGCGTCCTCGGTCGCCCGGACCGAGTTCCAGGCCGTCCAAATGCTGCCGGTGGTGGTTGTCCCGCAGCTGCTGATCTGCGGGCTGTTGATGCCGCGGGACCAGATGCCGACGTTGCTCCAGTGGTTGTCCGATGCCGCCCCGTTCACTTACGCCCTCGAGGCCACCGGCGACCTGGCGGCCGGGCGCGGCTGGGCCGACGCCGCCCCGGACGCCGCGATGGTGGCCGGGTTCGTGGTCCTGTCGGCAATCCTCGGCGTGGTCACCCTGCGCCGCCGAACTCCTTGACGCCGGTCACGGGCGGGCCGCGAAGCGGTCCAACAGCGTCGTGTTGCCGGACACGATCAGCAGGTCTTGGCGTGAGACGCGGGTTTCGTCGGTCGCGTACTCGAACTCCTGGCCGGGGGATTTGACGCCGATCACGGTCACGCCATACTTCTTCAAAACCTGCGACTGGCCGAGTGTGAAGCCGATCATCTCCTTCGGCGGATGCATTTTGACGATTGTGAAACCGTCCTCGAACTCGATGTAGTCGAGCAGGCGGCCGGAGACCAGGTGGGCGACGCGCTCGCCGGCGTCCGCCTCCGGCAAAATGACCTGATTGGCCCCGATCCGCCGGAGGATGCGGGCGTGTTCGGACGAAGTCGCCTTCGCCCAGACTTGGTTCAGGCCCAGGTCGACCAGGTTCGATGTGATCAAGACGGAGGCCTCCAGGGCGGTGCCGACCCCGACTACGGCGATCGGGAAGTCGCGCGCCCCGAGTTGTTCCAGGGCCTCTGGGTCGGCGCAGTCGGCTTCGACCAGCGGCAGGCGGCCGGACCAGCGCCGGATGACTTCCGGGTCCTTTTCGACCGCCAGGACCTCGCGGCCCAACCGGTCGACTGTCAAGGCCAGGCGCGAGCCGAACCGGCCCATGCCGATTACCAGCACGGCGCCGTCGGTCGGCAGCGGCGCGTCGAGTGAGGCCGAAGATCGTTTGCGGTCCATCTGGCTGTCCTTTTCTAGTTTCGTTTCCGGCGTTTTGGCGTTTTCAGGTGTCCGATGCCGCCCGGCGCGGCGGCCGCCCTAGCCCACTATCGGCCGTTCCTCGGCCAGGCGGATAACCCGACGGCGGTTGGTCATGGCGACCGAAGTGGCGATGGTCATGGTGCCGAGCCGGCCGGTCAGCATCAAGGCGGCCAGTGTCAGTTTGCCGACCGGCGGCAGCGAGGCGGCCAACCCGGTCGACAGTCCGCAGGTGGCGAAAGCCGAGATCGACTCGAACAAGATCCGGGTCAGCGGCGCCTGGGAGACCAGGCTCAAGACCAACGCGCCGGTGAAGACGAACATCACCGAGGCGACGGCCACGGTCACCGCCACGCGCAGAACCGAGGGCTCGAGGCGGCGCCCGAAGGCCTCCATGTCGCGGTCGCCGCGCGCCTCCGCCCGGATCGCCAGAAGCATCACCGCCAACGTGGTCACTTTGATGCCGCCGGCCGTCGAGGCCGAGCCGCCGCCGACGAACATCAGGGCGTCTTGGAGCAGTGTGGTGGCCGGATGCTGGTCGGTCACCGCGAAAGTCGAGAAACCCCCGGACCGGGTCATCACCCCGGCGAAGAGCGTGTTCAGCAACGTCGCGTTAGTCGTTTCGGCGGCCAAGGTGGCGGGGTTGTTCCATTCGATGGCGGTGAAGGCCACCCAGGACAGGCCGAGCAGGGCCAGGCAGAAGGCGATGGTCAACTTCGAGTGCAAGTTCAAGGCCGAGGGATGGCGCCAGTGCCGGGTCAAATCGAGGATCACCGGGAAGCCGAGCGAGCCGACGAACACCGCGGTCATAATCGGCGCCAGCACCCACCAATCGGAGGCGAAGGCCTCAAGGCCCTCGACCGTCGGGGTGAAGCCGGCGTTGTTGAAGGCCGAGACGCCGTAGAAGAAACCGTGCCAAAGCGCCGCGCCGGGATCTTCGCCGGCCATTATGAAGCGCGGCGCGAGGATCGCCGTGAGCACCAGTTCGGCCACCGCAGAGATTACGGCCACCGCTCTGACCAGCACGCCGACTTCGCCCAGGCGCAAGGCGCCGGTTTCCGAGGCCGTCAGCAGCTTAGTGCGCAGGCCGAGGCGGCGCGAAGCCGCCAGCGACAGCAGCGAGCCGAGGGTCATCACGCCCAGGCCGCCGACTTGCATGCCGGCCACAATCACCACTTGGCCGAAGCCGGACCAGTATTCGGCCGTCGGGACCGTGGTCAAACCGGTCACGCAGACGGCTGAGGTGGCGGTGAAAATCGCGTCGACGACATTCGGGGAACCTGGTCCGGCCCGCGCCGTCGGCAGGCACAGCAGCGCCGTGACCACCATGATGACCAGGACGAAGGTGGCCACCGCCAAGCGGGCCGGCGACAGGTGGGCCAGGCGCTCGCCGAAGGAGCGCGCCGGCCCGGCGCTTCCGGGCGTGGCTTCCCGCATGGGTTCACACTACTAACAACGGTCACTACAGTGGACACTGGCAACACCACCCACTCCAGGAAGCGGAGCAATGGATCCCAAACCGGCGTTTTTGACCGTGGCGGAGGTCGCGGCGACACTGCGCGTCTCCGACATGACCATCTACCGCCTGATCGCCGGCGGTGAACTGCGGGCGCTCAAAGTCGGCCGCTCCTACCGCATACCGGCCGAAGCCTTGGACGAATGGCTCCAGGACGACGCCCGCTGGGAACAAGGCGGCGCGGCCAAACGGGCCTGACCGGGCCGCCGCCTGGCATCCGCCCGCGATCACCCCTCTCCTGGCCGCCGCCGATACGGGGTAGGATGCTAAGCCGGCGTCTTCGCCTGGAAATCCGCTCGGCTCGGCCGGATCCCGGGCGAAACTGGGCAACGACAAGGCTAATGGAACTGTGAGGACTCTATGGGGTCGGTA
>JAITKC010000288.1 GCA_031278665.1 Bifidobacteriaceae bacterium
CCAGGTCAAACGTCTGGCCGTGGGGCGGTTCGGGGTGTCGCGGGTCGAGCACGGTCAGCTTCGCCCGGATTCGTCCGGCCGCCGCCACCGCGACTAGAAAGGACCGATCGTCGCGGCAGGCGAGGGCCACCCGGCTGCCTTGCCCGGCCAGCCGGCCCTCAACCATGCCGGCGGCCAACCCGGCGGCCAGCCGGTCCAGTTCCCGGTATGAGACAGCCCCGGCGCCGTCGATCACAGCCACCCGCTCCCCCCAAGCCCGCGACCCGCCGGCCAGCGCCCCGGCCATGGTCAGTCCGTGGCGCGGCACTGCGGCCCCCAAGAACACGGCCAGGCGCAGCGGCTGGCGCGTCGCCCCGAGCGCTTTCAGCCCTTCCGCCAGTTGCGCGATCACCTCGCGCGCGGTCGGCCGGACATCGGCCAGACGGCGAGCGGCGCTCACGGCCGGACGCCCGCCCGCAGCAAGGAACTCCAGAGCCTGTCGGCCAAGTGCGGGAGGGCGTGCACGGCTCCGCCGGCGGCGGTCGCCCACCACGGCCGAACCAAACGCGGGCGGCGCACGATGACCCGGCAGACGGCATCGGCGGCCTGGTTCAGCGTCAACTCCGGAACCGGGTAGCGGCCGGCGGTCGGCGCGCTCATGGCGGTCGCCACCCGTGGCAGATGGAGCGAACTGACGGCCACCCCGGCGGCCCGCAACTCGCCCGCCACCGCGTCCAGCCAGGCGTCGAAGGCGGCGTGCGACGCGCCGTAGGCGGACCAACCGGGGGTGGGCACGTCGGCTGCCGTCGTCGAGACGCTGACGATGTGCCCGGCCCCGCGCCGCGCCATCTGATCGGCCAGCGGCGCCAAAACGGCGACTGCGCCCAGGTAGTTGACGCCGGCCAGCCGGAAGACGTCGTGAAACCGCTCGGCATATTCCGCCAGATAGCGGTGGATCGAATGGCCCGCACAACAAATCACCAGGTCAGGCGGCCCGAAGGTGTCGATTATGGCGTGCGCGGTCCGGCCGGCGGCATCGCTGTCGCGCAAATCGACGGCCCGGAAATCGAATGACAGGCCGCGCTCGCGGGCTCGTGCCCGCACCTCGGCCAGCCGGTCTGCCCCGCGCGCCAAGCCGACCACCCGCGCCCCGACGGCGGCAAGCCGCCAGGCGACTTGGCGCCCGATCCCCCGCGACGCGCCGGTCACCACGGCCGTCCGGCCGACCACCCAGGGCCGAAGCCGTTCCGGCCCACCCCCGCCCAGCGGCACTCCCGCCAGGATCGGGCCAAGTCGGAGCACACGGTCAGGCTAGCGCGATCGGCGCCGCGACGGCGGTCCGCCGGCGAACTGCGGCCAAATCGAAAGCCGATAGCGGCCGGACCCCGCGTTCGCTGAGTGTTCTTACCCACGGCAGACCTGCGTTCTTGTTGACTTTGTGGAAACCTAGTGGTGGTGCCGGTTCCTCCCCCCGATGGGCCCGGCACCTTTCTTCTGCCTTGGCGGCCTTGCTCGGCAAACGTCGCGGGCCAGTCGGAACCGCTTCCCCGCCAGGTCCGGCTAGCATTCCAACGGTGAGTTCCTCGACCGCGAACGCGACCGGCCAATGGCGCGCCGACGGCCCGAACCTGGTGTTCGAAGGCGACAACCTGCCGGTCATGGGCGCGCTGCCGGACGGCGTCTTTGGGTTGATTTACCTCGACCCGCCCTTCAACAGCGGCCGAGTCCAAGCCCGTCAGACAATCAAATCGGTTCGCCGCGCCGGGGGCGGCCGAATCGGTTTCAAGGGCCAGACCTACCAGGACGTGCGCGGCCGGCTGACCAGCTTCGATGACGCTTTTGCCGACTACTGGGGCTTTCTCGAGCCGAGGTTGGAGCAGGCCTGGCGGCTGTTGGCCGGCGACGGCACGCTTTACCTGCATCTTGACTACCGGGAGGCGCATTACGCCAAGGTCCTGCTCGACGCGCTATTCGGCCGCCGGTCCTTCCTCAACGAGATCATCTGGGCCTACGACTACGGCGCCCGCGCCAAGTCGCGTTGGCCGGCCAAACACGACAACATTTTGGTTTACGTCAAAGATCCGGCGAACTACTTTTTCGCCGCCGATGCCGTGGACCGCGAGCCGTATATGGCGCCGGGTTTGGTGACGCCCGAGAAAGCGGCTTTGGGCAAACTGCCGACTGACGTTTGGTGGCACACGATAGTCTCGCCGACCGGCCGCGAGAAAACCGGTTATCCAACCCAAAAACCAGAAGGCGTGTTGCGCCGGATCATCCAGGCCAGTTCGCGTCCCGGCGCTTGGGTGGCGGATTTCTTCGCCGGCTCGGGCACCACCGGGGCGGTGTCCCACGCCCTTGGCCGGCGTTTCGTCCTGGCCGATTCCAACCCGGCCGCCATCGAAATCATGCGCCAACGGATCGGCCTAGCCGCCGACTTCGTCGCCGCCCCCGAACAGCGCCCGGCGGGCGCTTGACAACCGCGCGGGCCCGCCGCGTGCCGGAGGCGACAGCCTGACCCGCCCGGACCGGCCGCTCTTAGATCAGCTCAGAGTCGTCAGCCACCCCAGGGCGAAGATCGCCAGCCAAAGCAGCGCGAACCAGAAGGCGGTCTTGGCGATCCGCGATCGCCTGCGTCTGCCGTCCGACTGGGACGAACTCGGCGGCTTAGTCAGCGCCCGGGCCGCCAGTCCCCGGCTCGCCGCGGCCGCTGTGACGCCGAAGAACGGCGCCGGTCGCCGTGGCGCGCCGTAACCCGGCTGCGCTTGGCGGCCCGGCGGCGCCTGGGGGCGGGGTGACCAGCGCTGGCCGGGGGTCGAATAGCCCGGCGCGGGCTGCCCAAAGCCCGGCTGCGAAAAGCCGGGCTGCCCAAAGCCGGGCTGCCCAAAGCCC
>JAITKC010000306.1 GCA_031278665.1 Bifidobacteriaceae bacterium
GCGGCGGGCTGGCGGCGGGCCGTCAGCGCGGGCTGGGCGGGCGGATGTCAGGGCTGGCCGCCGGCGGCCACCCGGGCGATCGCGGTCTGCAAGTCGCCATCGGACCAGCTCCAGGGGTAGAGGTTGGCGCCGTCGCCGATCAAAACCCAGGGCGTGCCCTGGAAACCCTCGGAGTTGACCACGACCTGGGTGGTCTGGACCACCCAGTCGTCGTAGGCGCCGCCGGCGAACTGCGCGATCGCGTCTTCGCCGACGCCCGCCTGGCGGGCCAGGTCGGCGATCTCCTGGTCGCTCAGGCCGGGACCGCCCTCGGCCGGCTGATTGTCCCAAAGCAACTGGTCGAAGTCCCAGAACCGGTCCGGGTCGAGGCCGGCTACGGCCACCGCCGCGCGGGCCGCCCGCGAGGAGTACTCGGTGGTCGAATAAGCGTCGAGGTAGCCCATCGGGTAGAGCGTCAGTTTGATCTGCCCGGACCGCATGGCCTGGTCCAGTTGCGGCCCGATCTCCTGCTCAAACCGCTTGCAGTAAGGGCAGATGTAGTCGGACATGACATCGACCGTCACCTTGGTCTGCTCCGCCACCGGTCCGCCCGGCACGCCGTCGCAGCCAAAAGCGATTCCGCCCAGATCGGTCGCCCCGGCCGGTCGGCCCGCTTCGGCCGTCGGCGTGGCTTCGCCCGGCGGGCATTCAGCCGTCGCCACAGGCGCCGGCTGATCCCGCGCGCCGTCCGTCGCGGTTGGCGAGGGCGTCAGACTGGCGGCCGGGCCGGACTGCCCGCCGGATTCGGAGCTCGCGGCGCCGCCGCCAGTGGCCGCGGGCGCGCCGCCCGGCCCGGCCACGAGCACCAGCGCGGCCGAGAAGCCGACCGCCACCGCCCCGATCACCACCCAAGCCCCGGCTTGTTTGTACCAGGGGACAAAGCCTCGCGCCCGCAAGTCGATCTGGGCCGGACCGTCAACCGGGCCCGGATCTTGTTCCAACATGGGCTCAACCATACCCAAGGCTTGACGCGGGACACCCCCCGCCAGGTGAGGCCTGCGGCGCGCGAACCGCGCGAGCCGCTCGAGCCGCTCGACGGTACGGTAAAGAGATGACTGACTACAGAACAGAACACGACACCATGGGCGAGGTCCTGGTTCCGGCTTCGGCGCTCTACGGCGCCCAGACCGCCAGGGCCGTCGAGAACTTCCCGATCTCCGGCCAGAGTCTCGAAGTCGCGCAGATTCGCGCCTTGGCGCGCGTCAAGAAGGCCGCCGCCGAGGCCAACGCCGAACTTGGAGTCCTCGACCGCCCCCGCGCCGACGCCATCAAATGGGCAGCCGAACAGGTGATCGCCGGTCTTCATGACGACCAGTTCCCAGTCGACGTCTATCAGACCGGGTCAGGCACGTCGTCGAATATGAACATGAACGAGGTGCTGGCACGCCTGGCGACCGGCCGCTTGGGCCAGCCAGTCCACCCGAACGACCACGTCAACGCCTCGCAGTCGTCCAACGACGTGTTCCCGACCTCAGTTCACGTGGCCGCCGCCGAGGCCGCCAGCGGCGACCTGATCCCGGCCCTCGAGTTGCTGGCGACTTCGCTAGCGGGCAAGGCCGCGCAGTTCGCGGACGTGGTCAAAGCCGGTCGCACGCACTTGATGGACGCCACGCCCGTGACTTTGGGCCAGGAGTTCTCCGGTTACGAGGCGGCGATCCGCAATGGGGCCGAGCGCGTCCAGTCGGCCTTGGGCCGGGTGGCGGAGGTGCCGCTAGGCGGCACCGCCGTGGGCACCGGCATCAACACCCCGCCGGGATTCCCCGGGCGAGTGATCGAATTACTCGCCCTGGACACCGGATTGCCGATCACCGAGGCCCGCAACCACTTCGAGGCCCAATCGGCCCGCGACGCGCTGGTGGAGCTGTCCGGCCAACTCAAAACGGTGGCCGTGTCGCTGATCAAAATCTGCAACGACCTGCGCTGGATGGGCTCTGGCCCGAGAGCCGGCCTAGGCGAAATCCATCTGCCGGACCTCCAGCCCGGGTCGTCGATTATGCCGGGCAAGGTCAACCCTGTGATACCCGAGGCCACACTCCAGGTTTGCTCGCGGGTGATCGGCAACGACGCCGCCATCACCTGGGGAGGCGCCTCCGGTTTCTTCGAGTTGAACGTCCAGATCCCGCTGATCGGTTCGGCGTTGTTGGAGTCGACCCGCCTGCTGGCGGCGACCTGCCGCCTGCTGGCCGCCAAGGTGGTCGACGGACTGACCGCCGACGCGGCGCGCTGCCGGCGGCTGGCCGAGTCGTCGCCGTCGATCGTGACGCCGCTGAACCGGATCATCGGCTACGAGGCGGCGGCCAAAGTGGCTAAGTACTCGGTCGCTCACGGCACCACCGTGCGCCAGGCCGCCATCGACCTGGGCCTGGTCCACGACGCCAAGATCACCGAGGCTCAGTTAGACCAGGCTTTGGACGTCATGTCGATGACCGGCCCCAACTGACCCGCCCAAATGCGAGCAATTTCAACATCTCGATCCACTCGTGGATCAAGAAGTGCGAATTACTCGCATTTCGGACCCCTCAGGGCCGGTTCCGGGCCGGAAATGCGAGCAATTTCAACATCTCGATCCACTCGTGGATCAAGAAGTGCTTATTACTCGCATTTCGGACCCCTCAGGGCCGGTTCCGGGCCGGAAATGCGAGCAAT
>JAITKC010000321.1 GCA_031278665.1 Bifidobacteriaceae bacterium
GCCGGTCGTCGCGGCGTTGCCGGCCGCGTCGAAGACCTTGGCCTGGACGACCAGTTCGGCCGCGCCGTTGGCGGTGGCCGAGGCGCCTGGCTGGACTAACCAGGAGTCCTGGACCGAAGGCGGACCAGCCTTGTAGCGGACTGAGAAGGTCGCCGGCGCGACGGTCTGCCATTGGCCGTTGCCGACGTCGACCTGAACCGCGCCCTGGTAGAGGCCGGCCTTGCTGGTGTACAGATCCCAGCTAAACGAGCCGTAGGAGCCGGAGGCCGGGTCGCCGGTGTAGTAGCCGGAGTCGGATTGCTGGACGATCCTGACCGCCGAGTCCAGCCCAGACAGCCGGACGTGCGCGTAAGGCACCAGGATATCGGCCGCCGACTTGACGGTCACCGTGACCGTGTACTTATTGAGCGGGTTGCCCAGCGCCGGCGGCCAATTGGCCTCGACCGAGGCGTCCGGGCTAACCGTGTAAGAGGACTTCGACGGGTCCGGCGGGCCGGAGGTGAACGAAACCTCCTTCGGGGCGCCGTCCACCGTCAGACCGCCGATCTTGGCCGTGACCTCGAATGAGCCGGGCTCTTCAGACCGGATCTCGACCAGAGCCTTGCCGTGGTCGGCCGCCGTCAAGCACCATGCCGGCCGGGTTGCCGGGTCGTCGGCGTAGAAGTCGCAAGATTCGACCACGCCGCCGGCTGGCGTCAGCGCCGGCCCCGGCACGGCCGAGCCCTCTTCGACTTCGAACGCCACCGACTGGCCGGGAACCGGGTTCCCGTTCAGGTCCTTGACGATCACCCAGGCCTCATGTTTCAGGGTCCCATTCGCCAAGACCGGGTTCTGTGTCACGTCGAACACCGAAGACCCGGCTTGCGGGCTGGTTGGCAAGAACTCCAACACCACCGGCGAGCCGAGTTGGGCGGCGCCCGAGGTCGGACCGCCGGTCGCCTTCCAAACGCCGGCTTTGGCGGTGAAGAAGTCAGTCTGGGCGACGCCGGAGGCGTTGGTGACGACGTTCCTGGTCACCGCTTGGCCGTCGACCGGGGTCAGACCGTCCGGGGTGTAGAGCTGGAAGACGATCGACACCGGGGTGCCCGAAACCAGCACCGGGTTGTCGTTTTGATCGCGCAACGCCACTTGAACCGTGTAGGCGTCGGTGTTCAATCCGCTGGCCGGCAATGGCCCGGTCGGACTGCCGGAGATCACCGAATGCTCCAGCGAGACCGGTCCGTGGACGAAGTTCACCTGAGCCGGCGAGCCGACTGTGATATCGGTGTAGGCCGGGTCCGACGCCCGCTTGGCCTTTGCCGTGACTTGGTACGGGCCGGCGACAGTCGAGACCAGGTGCAACTCGGCCACGCCATCCTCATTGACCGGCATCACCGCTGAATAGCCGGGCGCCAACTGCGTGTCGGCCGGCACGTCGAACGACACGACCGCGTCCTTGACCGGGTTGTCGTTCGGGTCGAGCATCGTCGCCTTGACAATCTGCTCGGCTTGGCCGTTGGCGGTCGCCGAAGTCTGCGGCGCGGTCAAGAACGTGTGCGCGAAGTCGATGTCATCCGATACGAACGCGATCTCCTTGTCCGGCTCGGGGATCTTATTAGTGCCGATCATGGCGTTGACCGTGTATAGACCGGCCTTAGTCGACGTCAAGAAGACCACGACCGTGCCGGAGGAGTCCGAGAGATACGGCCCCGCCCGGTCCGGGGCGAGCCCGCTCGGGCTCCACTCCAGGCCGATTGCGGCGTTCGCCTTGGGCAGGTCGTTACCGTCCCTGACCAGGACTTCGACTCTGTATTCCTTCTCACCGTCGGCGACTATCGGGCCGTCCGGAGTGATGCTCCAAGTCGATTTCTCCGCCACCGGCGGGTCGTTCTCGAACTTCACCACGCCGGAGCCGACCCGGCGACCGCCTGACAGATAACCCGAGACCGTCACATCCAGTTCCTTCGGCGAGACAATGCTCACCGTCGCCACGCCGATGTCTGTCGACGTCACGGTGCATGAACGCAGACCGCAGCCAGCCGTCGAGAAGTGGGCCTCCGCGCCGCCAGTCAGTTCGAAGGTCACCGACTCGCCTGCGACCGGGTTCTCATTCTTGTCCAGCACCGTCACTTTGGCGGTGTGCGGCGTCGAATTATCGGCCAGCACCGAACCTTGCGAGACCTCGAAGACGGACTCCCCAGCGTCAGCCGAGCCGGCCACGAAGGTGGCCAGGGCCACCGTCTGATCATTCGGCACGCGACCTTGAGTCAAGCCCGAGGTGACAGTCGCCGAGACCTCGTAAACGCCGGCCGTGGTCCGCGTGAAACTGGTCGTGGCGACGCCTGCCACGGTCGAAACCGTCGCGCCCGGCACCCAATCGGTGGTCCCCTGCAAGCGGTAGGCGAAGGCCACCGTCCTGACCGGGGTGAAGACGTTGCCGGAACTGTCCCTCAAGATGACCCGCGGGGTGTGGAAGTCGTCGCCCGCCACCGTCGTGGTCGACGGCATAGTCGTCACCGCCAACTCAGAACCCGACAGCGACAAATCGGCGTTGGTGAACTCGACCGCAGCGGGCGCGCCCTCGGTGATCGGGCCGGCGTCGACATCGGCGGAGACATAGAACACGCCGGTCTTCACAGACACCAACGTCAGCGTCGCGGCGCCCTTGACGCCGCCGCCCGAACCGTCCGAGGTGGCGACAACCCAGTCCACCGGGCCGTCGGTGAGCGTGCCGTTGGCGGCCTTGACTTTGACGTCGCTCGGAACCTTGAACTTCACCGGCGCGCCTGGCACGGCGTTGCCGTGGGCGTCGGCCACCTCGGCCTTGACCACCTGGGTCTCATTGCCGTCGGCCCGGGCCGACTGCCCCGGCGGGACCAGCCGACTGGAGCCCGGATCCGGGTCGCCTTGTTTGAACACAACCAGCCATTCCGGCGTCAAGGCCGGATCGTCCTCGCGCGGAACCGCGTCCCCGCCGATGGCGACCGTCACCTTCCACTGGCCCGCGTAGGTGGTCGTCAAATCGAACGCGCCAACGCCTTGGCCGTAGTCGCCCACGCCGGAAGTCACGTTCCGTTCCACCTTTACGGCGCCGGCGATGCCGATCGGTGTGGCCGTCACCGCGGCGGACACGCCGTTGATCGGCACCCCGTCGCTGTTCTTCAACGTCACATAGACCCGATAGCCCTCCTCGCCATCGGCGACGGCGACATTGTCGACGTAGGACCCGAGCGGTGCGACCCGGAACCGCGAGGTGCCGGGATCGGCGGCGTCGTTTAGGAAGTTGACTCGCTTATTGGCGCTGATCTTCTGGTCGTATTCGGCTCGCACGTCGACTCCCAGACGCTCCCAAACCGAATAGATGTTGGCCGAAGCCCAGCCGTCGGGGCCCGAGACCGGACTGACAAACTTCGTTCCGCCCTGCTGCTGCAGCGCGTTGGTGAACAACGGGCCGCCGTTGCCGTCCGGATATTCGGTCCAGAGCAGACGCAATGTCACCGTCTCGCCCGCGACCGGGTTGCCGTTCTTGTCCTGGACCTTGACTCGCGCATAAGCCGGGTCCAAACCATTGGCCAACTTGTTCCCCGAATCGACCTCGAAGGACTCCAGGGTGACGTCCGGGTCGGGGTCGCCGTGCACGAACAGCGCCTCCTGCGGCGACTCCTGAACCTCGGCGTTCGCGATGGAGGCCGAGATAGTCCACTCAGTCGCCACCAAGGAAGTGAACAACTGTTCGGCCACGCCGCCTATGACAGGCTTTGCCGGCCACGAGCCGCTATGCGGCTGACCCCTCAGATCGGTGTAGGAGTAGGAGAAGACGACCGACGTGGTGCCGTCCCGCACCGGGTTGCCCAAGTCGTCAAACACTTCGACGCGGGCGGTGTGGCTATCCGATCCGTCGGCCACCCTGGTTCCCACCGGGTTGCCGCCGGCCTGCGTCGTCGGGATCGACAGCACTGAGTCCTCGGCGGACGCGCCGTCGGGGGCGAAGTCCAACTCGACCCTGCCGTCTTGCGACCCGTCGAGCTGCGTCTCGGTGAAGTTCTTCACCGCCGTGATCGCGCTTCCGCCGACGACCACCGCGGTCACCACGTACGGCGTTCCGACCGGGTTGGCCGTGTCGGTCTTATAGGAGACCGCCGCGTAGCCGGCCGAAACCGGCACCACGACGGTGACGCCTGAACCGCCTGGGGTCTCGACTTGGCCGACCACAGCCGTCAAACCGACCGGCACGGCGAACGCCACCGACCCGGAGTTCGCGTCGTTGTTGTCCTTGTCCTTGGCGTGAGCCTTGACCTCCAGCAGCGATTCGCCGTCGGCGACCGCCGAGCCTTCGGGCTGGATCAGCCAGGAGTTCGCCTCCGTCACCGGGCCGCCTGCGTAGCGCAGGGTGACGGGCTGTCCAACTCTCACATAGTCGTAGATCGCCTCGTTATCGGCGTCTTTCTGGCCGGTGTCCGCCCAGACCTCAACCGAGGCGTAATAGGTGCCCTCCGCAGTCGACTTCAGGTCCCAGTAATAAGTGCCGTAATAGCCCGACGTGGACGTTCCGGTGAGCTGATTGTCGCTGTTTTGCGGCGTCACCGTAACTTTGCCGACCGCCTGATCCAGCGGCACCAGGCGGACATTCGCCCGGTCCACCGGTATGTCGTCGATCGACACGACCTTGACCTGGACGCGGTAGGCGTCCGTGCCATTGGAGACCACGCTGACCTGCGACGACGAGTCGGTGTCCGGCGTGATGGTCCGCGAAGACTTGAGAGGATCGACCTCGCCGGCCGAGAACTGCACGTTCGCCGGCGACCCGATCTTCACCTCGCGCGCCGCGTCCTGGGACGTGCCCAAGTAGGCCCGCACCGCGAAGGTGCCGGGCTCCTCGGAGGTGATGACGACCTCGACCACGCCATTGGCGTTGGTCTTGCCGCCGGTCGCGCTAAGAGTCGGACCGGTGATTTCGGTGTTGCCGGCCTCCACGGTCAGGTACACGTCCTGGCCGGCGACGGCGTTGCCCTTCTGATCCAAGACCACGACAGTGGCCTTGTGTTCAGACACGCCGTTGGCGATCCGCTGGTCGGGGGTGGTCGTCAGAGAAGACCTCTCCGTCACACCCGGTCCAAACGTGAACTCGATCTTCTGGTTTTCCTCCTGCGCGTAACCGCCGCCGACATCGGCGTTGACCGTGTAAATAGCGGCCTTTTCCGAGGTAAACCGGACGCTGACCTGGCCCAAGGAGTTGGTGGTGTACGGCCCGGCCGGGCTGACCGTCACGCCGGTCTTGTCGAAGACGAAGCTAACCGGCTTGTCCGCCAGCACAATCCCGTCTTGGTCCCTAACTGTGACCACCGCATTGTAGAACTGGACGCCGTCGGCGACCTTGGGGGTGGGGGTTAACGGATCGGCCGTGATCACAAGGGTCGAGTCCGCCGGCGACGGGCCGCCGGCCTCGAACACGAAGGTGTGGGCCTGGTCTATGCGCGTCCCGTTGGCGCTGCCGATCCAAATGTTGAGGAGAACGTCGCCGTTCTCGGGGCCCGCCTTCCTGATCCAAATCTTGGCGGAGCCGGTGTCGGAAGTTTTGACCTGCTGGACGCCCTGGCCCAGGCTCGTGCCATTTTCTAGGGCGAAATAGCCTTGAGTCGGGGTGTCCAAGGTGAAGTAGACAGTCGTGTCGCGGACCAGGTTGCCCTTCGGGTCGCGCAATGTGACGTCGGCCCAGTGCGAACCGATTCCATTCGGCAGAGCGGTGCCAGACGAGTACTGCACAGTTGTTGTCGTCGGGTCGGCCTGGTCTTCGACGAACTCGACGTCCACATAGAACACTCCGCCCCCAGGCGCGGTCGCGATCGAGTCATTCCCGAACTTCGCCTCGACCCGGTAAGTGCCGGCGACTTCGGTCGTAATCCGAGCGGTCGCCACGCCAGTCGTGTTGCCGTCGGCGCCGCTGCGAGCCTGAACCTGCTCCGGGGTCGCTCCCTGGCCCTGGAGGGTGTAATAGATGTCGACAATCTGGTTGTTCAACAAGGTCCCTTGGGAGTTGCGCACAGTCACGGTGACCGTGTAGGAGTCCACGCCGTCGGCGATGGCCAGGTCCGGCGACCGGTTGTCCGAAGTCCGCTGAACGGCGAACTGCGACTCGCCGGCGCTCGGCGGGGAGTTCGTGAAGTTCGCCGTCGGCCGGGCCGAATCCGGGCCGGGCGACTCCAAGGCCACATTGTCCAGGGTGAAGATGCCCTTGACCGGCGTGCTGCCCTGTTGGTAGCTGTAGATCTGGACATTGCAGCGCCCGTCGGGGCCCGTCGGGGCGGTGACCGTGGTGGTCTTGCCGCCGCTGACGGCGTTGCCAAAGAGCGGGCCGGTTTGGCCATCGTAGATCAACTCGAAGGAGCAGCCAGTCGCCCCGGCGATGGCGTTGCCGTCTTTGTCCTGGATCGTCATGTGGGCCGCGACCGGGGTCACGCCATCGGCCCGGGCGGCCCACGGGTCAACCCAAAGCGACTGGGCGGTCTTGTCCCGGTCGATCGGGCCGGGCTCGAACGTCAACCGCACGTCGCTGCGGCCCGCCAACTCGGAAGTCTCGGCCTGGTTCTTGACGGTCATGATCTGGCCGTCGCCCTTGACGCTGGCCGTCACCGAATAGGGGCTGCCGTCCGCCTTCTTCGACTTGACGGCGATCTGGGCCCACCCAGCCGAAACCGGGACCTCGATGTCGGCCGGACCGGCCTGGTCTCCCACCGACACGCCGCTCGGGATGTGGAAGACAATTGTGCCGGACCCGGCGTCATTGCCCTTGGCGTCCTTCGCGTGGACCTTGACCAGCAAGCTCTCGGCATCCGATCCGTCGGCCACCGCCACGGCGTCGTCCGGCTGGACCAGCCAGGACTCCGCGGCCGTGCCCTTGCCTGCCCCAAAGACCACGCGGGCCACGCCGTCGGTCCGCAAAGCCGCGCCCGTCGGCGAGTCGGTGGACTCGGTCTTGACCGTCTTGATGGCGCCGGTCAGCGAATCGGCGCCGAGGTACGCGGTCACCGAGTAGTAGAGGATCGGGTTCTGCGCGGTGCCGTTGGCCACCAAAGAGGTGATGTCGATACTGGCGTATCCGTCCACCGTCGTCGCCGGCACGTCGATGCCGTTGACGCCGGGCACATAGGAGCCCGATGCCGTGTTGGCCGGGATATGGAAGGTGACCTTGGTGCCGTCCTTGACGTTGTTCTTCTTGCCGTCTTGGACGTGGGCTTTGACGGTCACCGGGTCGACCCCGTTGGCCTCAGCCGAGCCGGCCGGCTCGATCAGCCAGGACATCCCGGGAACCTCGGCGTCTGGGTCGAATTCCAGGCGAACTTCGCCGTCGATGCGCAGATTGGCAGCCGTCTC
>JAITKC010000333.1 GCA_031278665.1 Bifidobacteriaceae bacterium
CCCGCGCTGGACCGGAAGGGGTGGTGAACGTGGAGCCGGACTCCGCACCGGGTTTTGGCATCGATTCGACCCAGGCGATTGGTGGCCTGGCCGAATTCGATCTCGACGCCCCGCTGGTCGAGGGCCTGAGCCCGCAGGCCCAAGCCGCGATTGAGGCCCTGCCGCCGACTTCGGCGCTGCTGGTGGTTTTGCGCGGGCCCAACGCCGGGTCGCGTTTTCTGCTCGACGCCGATTCGACTAGCGCCGGACGGTCGACCAAGTCCGACATCTTCTTGGACGACGTCACGGTCTCGCGCCGCCACGCCACCTTCGACCGCGCCGGCGCCGAATTCCGGGTTCGCGACCTGGGGTCGCTCAACGGCACTTACGTCAACCGCGAGCGGGTCGACGAGGCCCTGCTCAAGCCGGGCGACGAGGTCCAGATCGGCAAATACCGGCTGACCTTCCACCCCTCGCCGGCCAGGCCGGCGTGAATCCGGCCGCTCGCGCGCGGTCCTGGCCCTCGGGGCTGAGCCACCGCGCCACTTATTCGATTTCGGCGGTGCTGGACGCCCTGCGGGGCGAGTTTCCCGGCCTGAGCGTCTCCAAACTGCGCTACCTCGAGGACCAGGGTTTGGTGGCGCCCGAACGGACGGCGTCGGGTTATCGCCGCTATTCGGAGTCCGATGTCGAGCGGGTCGCCTGGGTTTTGGCTCAGCAACGCGACCACTTCCTGCCGCTCAGGGTCATCCGCTCGCGGCTCGACGCGATGGACGCGGCCGGGGACGGTTACGGCGCGGCCGTGCGCGGCCCGCGCCCGGTGCCGGTCGGCGCCGATGACGTGGCCACCGTCACCGGTCAGCCGGAGAACTTGGTCGAGGCGGTCGCCAAGGCCGCCGGGATCGACGCCAAGGCGGCTGACGCCGCTCTCATCCAGGCGGTCGAGGCGGTCGCCGAATTGGCCCCGCTGGGCCTTGAACTGCGTCACTTGAACCCGGTTTTCCACGCCGCCCAGCGTCAAGCCGAGTTGGTGGCGTTGGCCAGCGCGGCTTCGCCGGGCCGGGCCGCCGAATGCGCCGACGCGATGGCCCGCTTGGCCGCCGCCCTGGTGCGGCTCAAGACCGCGACCCTGTGACGGCCGCCCGTCCGACGGCGGCTCAACTTCAACTTGAGGTTGAACCATTCCGGCGCGCATCGGCGTGGCGGATTGACCTGGCCGGCCGAGGCACATAGCGTCGAGGCATTGGCGGAGCGGCAAACGCCGACAGCGACTAGAGAAAGCGACTCCTATGGCCTACAACCACCACGGCGGGGCCGGTGAACAGGGTTTGCTATTCGGCGGGCGGGTGACCGACGAATTGATCGGCTTTCGCGGCCCGACCGCCTGCCGGGCCGCCGGAATCACCTATCGGCAACTCGACTACTGGGCGCGAACCGGCCTGGTCGAGCCGTCGGTGCGCCCAGCCACCGGCTCCGGCACGCAGCGCCTGTACAACTTCCGCGACATCTTGGTGCTGAAGATCGTCAAACGCCTGCTCGACACCGGGGTCTCGCTCCACCAGATTCGCACAGCCGTCCAGCACCTGCGCGAACGCGGGGTCGAGGACCTGGCCACCGTCACACTGATGTCGGACGGGGCCTCAGTCTACGAGTGCACCAACGCCGACGAGGTCTTCGACCTGGTCCAAGGCGGCCAGGGGGTGTTCGGGATCGCGGTCTCAAGGGTTTGGCGCGAAGTCGAGGGAACTCTGGCGCAACTGCCGTCCGAACGCTCGGCGGCGACGGCATCGGCGGCCGCCCCAATCGACGAACTGGCGGCCCGGCGGCGGGCCCGGCGGGTTTCGTAGCCGGGCGGTTTCGCAGTCTGAGACCCGGATCGCGGCGGCCGCCGAACCGGGCGGCGGCGCCTAGCCTGATGGCGTGGCCACAGCGACAATTCACACCGGACCGATGGCGCCGCTCGCCATCCGCGTCTTTCGGTGGCTGTGGCTCGCCCAACTGGCCTCCAACGTCGGCAGTTGGATGCAATCCGTCGGCGCCCAGTGGATTCTGGTCTCCGACAAACACGCCGCCCTGTTGACGGCCCTGGTCTCGGCGGCGGCGCTGGCGCCGGTGCTGCTGCTGTCGCTGCCGGCCGGCGTGCTGGCGGACTCGCTCGACCGGCGCTGGCTGCTGATCGCCTCGAACGGCTTCATGGCCGCGGCGGCCGGTTTGCTGGCCCTGGCGACCTGGGCCGGCGACGCCAGCGCGGTGGTGGTGCTGACGCTGACTTTCGCGCTCGGCTGCGGATCGGCCCTCGGCGCGCCTTCTTGGCAAGCCATCCAACCAGACCTGGTGCCGCGCTATCTGATCCCCGCGGCCTCCGCGATCACCAGCGCGAACATCAACATCGCCCGGGCGGTCGGGCCGGCCCTGGCCGGCGCGCTAGTGGCCTGGGCCGGGCCGGCGTTGGTCTTCGCCATCAACGCCCTCAGCTTCGCCTTTGTGATCGTGGCGCTGGTCGTGTGGCGGGGCACGCCCCGCTCGCGCGGCGCCGTCGGCATGGCGCCGGCCATCGCCTCCGGGCTGCGCTACGTCCGCAACGCGCCCGGAGTCAGGCGAATTATCTTGCGGGCCGCCGTCTTCGTCATCCCGGCCAGCGCCCTCTGGGCGCTGTTGGCGGTGATCGCCCACGGCGTGATGGGGCAGCAGTCCGGCGGCTACGGCATGATGCTGGGCGCGCTCGGGCTCGGCGCGGTGGTCG
>JAITKC010000002.1 GCA_031278665.1 Bifidobacteriaceae bacterium
GCCTTTGTCGGCCGGGTGGTCACGGCCGGGGCGAAGGAGTTGGCGGCGGAAGTTCACCGGGCCGGTCGCGAGGCGATGATGTTTCTGGGCGACCAGTGGATCGGCGCCGAGCCGTACGGCCCCGACTTCGCCTCGATCGGCCTTGACGCGGTGGTCGGATCGGTCGGCGACGGCGCCACCTCGCGGATGATCGCCGACATCCCCGGCGTCCGCTACACCGAGGGACGCCTGCTGCCGTACTTTTTCCCCGACGTTTTCCGGCCTGGCGGCGACCCCGCCGGCGAGGCGTTGACCGCCTGGTTGCGCGCCCGGCGGGCGATGCTGCGCAATCCAGTCGATCGGATCGGCTACGGCGGCTACCCGTCGTTGGCGGCCGCCCACCCGGATTTCGTGGCGGTGGCCGCCCGGGTGGCCGACGAGTTCCGCGAAATACATCGCCGCCGCGGCGGCGAACGCCCTTGGACCCATGGCGGCAAAGTGGCGGTGCTGAATCAATGGGGGGTTTTGCGGGCCTGGCTCGCCTACACCGTCGCCCACGGCAAGCCCTACCGCTTCACCGAGCCCTATGCCGGCGTCTTGGAGGCCCTGTCCGGTTTGCCGTTCGACGTCGTTTGGCTCAGCTTCGATCAGGTGTTGCATAGTGGCGTGCCCGATGACGTCGCCTGCGTCGTCAACGCCGGCCCGGCTGGGACCGCTTGGTCCGGCGGGGAAGTCTGGGGCGAGTCCGCTTTGGTGGAGCGCCTGCGCGCCTTTGTCGCCGCCGGCGGGTTCTTTCTGGGCGTCGGCGAGCCGTCGGCGCTGGTCCGGGGCGGGCGGACGTTCCAGCTGGCGGATGTGTTGGGGGTGGACCAAGAGGTCGGTTTCTCGCTGTCGACCAGCCGCCGCCCGCGCCTGGCGCCAACCCACTGGGTTGCCGCCGAGGCGCCGGCCGTCCTCGATTTGCCCGATGCCGCGCGGTCGGTTCGGGCCATCGAGTCCGGCGCGCTGGTGGTCCGCGAGGACCGGGGCGACGTTCAGTTGGCCGTCAACCGGTACGGCGCCGGCCGGGCCGCCTATCTGGCCGGACTGCCCTATTCGGCCGTCAACTCCCGGCTGTTGTGTCGGACGTTGATCTGGGGACTCGGCCAGGACGGCACGGCCGTGCCCTATCTATCCGACAATCCAGAAGTCGAGGTCGCGGCCTTCGCGGCGGCCGGTTGGGCCGCCGCGATCAACAACTCCCTCGGTCAGCAGTCGGCCGCCTTCGTCGACGCCGACGGCCGCCGGCACAGCATCCGCCTCGCCCCCGCCGCGATCACCTGGCTGCGCCTTTAGCCCCACCGGAACGCGGGGCCCGGCCCCGCGTTCCGGCTTCCCCAGACCCCGTGTTCCGGTCGTTCGGTCGTTCGGTCGTTCGGTCGTTCGGGAGGCGAACTGTCAGAACGAGGTGATGACGCTGCGGGCGGTGGCCCCGGTCGCTTGTTCGGCGTAGGCCTCGTTGATTTGGGCCAGGTTGATCCTGGCCGAGACCATTTTGTCGAGCGGGAAACGCCCCTGCAGATACATCTCGGCGTACAGAGGCAGGTCGCGCTTGAAAGTCGACTGGCCCATGTAGACGGCCCGCAACGACTTCTTGGCGATCATGACGTCCCAAAACATGTTGAACTCCATGACGCTGTCCGGCGGCTGCATCCCCATGACATAGGCGATGCCGGTCGGTCGCGCCATCTTCAGCGCCTGCCAGACGCAGTCCTTACGCCCCACGGCCTCAAACGAGTACTCCACGCCAATCCCGTCGGTCAGCCGCACCACAGCTTCGACCGGGTCCTCTTTCGACGCGTCGACCCCGTCTGTGGCGCCGAACTCGGCCGCCAGATCGAGTTTGGCCGCGACTGTGTCGACGGCGATGATCCGGCGCGCGCCGGCCAGGCGCGCCCCCCAGACGGTTGAGAGCCCCACTCCGCCGCAGCCGATCACGGCCACATTGTCGCCGACCCGGACCTGAGCGATGTTGATCGCCGCTCCGGCGCCGGTGACCACCCCGCAACCCATCACCGCGCCAAGGTCCAACGGCAAGTCGTCTTGGACCTTGACGAAAGTGTTCTCGTGTAGCAGGACGTGCTGGGCGAACCCGGCGACATCGGAAAACTGCGACACCGGCTGGCCCTGCCAACTGAGCCGGGGCGGCTCGTCCGGACCGCGCAAAGTTTCCTCGACGTTCGGGCAGCGCCACGGTTTGCCGGAAACGCAATCGGTGCAATGGCCGCAGTGGACCACTTCGCAGCCGACCACGCGGTCGCCCGGCTTCAGGCCTATGACCTGCGGGCCGACCTCCAGAACCACCCCCGCGACCTCGTGTCCCATGAGGATCGGGGCCGGCCACGGGCTGCCGTAGGTGGCGGCGGTCAGATCTGAATGGCACAGGCCCGAACCCTGCACCTCGACCAGAACCTCCGCTCCGCGCGGCTCGTCGATGTCAATCTCCCGTATCACAAATGGCTTGCCGTACTCTTCGGTCAAAGCGGCTTTGGTTTTCACTGCGTCCCACCTCTCTTCGATCAGGATCCGCCGGCCACCAGCATGTTGCAGCCGGTGACATAGGAGGCTTCGTCGGAACAAAGGAACAGAGCCGCGTAAGCCTGTTCCATGGGCGTCGAGGCGCGGCCGATCGGCACCGCCGCCTGGACGGCGTCGAAGTCTGGCGAACCGTCCGTCATCGGCGTCAACACCAACCCGGAAAGCAAGTTGTTGACGCGCACGCCGCGGGGCGCGTACTCGCGGGCGACGGCCCTCGCCATTTGCGTAACGCCGGCCTTGACATAGCCGTAAATGGCGAACACCGGCATGGGATCCAGCGCCGCCAACGAGGTGACGTTGAGCACCACCCCGCCGCCCCGCGCCTCCATGCCGGGGATCACCAGTTTCATGGCGTGGAAATAACTGCGCGCGTCCAAGGCGCTGAAATCGTCGAAGTCTTCCAAGGTGAGGGCCTCAAGCGGGGCCACGATGAAGCGCCCGGCGTTGTTGACCAGGATGTCGATCCGGCCCAAATAGCTCTCGGAGCACTCGACCAACTCCCGCAACTCGGCGTCCACGGTGACATCGGCCTTGACGAAACTGGCCTGGCCGCCATCGTCTTCGATGGCTTCGACGACTTTCAGACCGCGCTCCGAGTTCCGGCCGGTGACCACGACTTTGGCGCCCTCGTGGGCGAACAGGCGGGCGATCGCCTCGCCGATTCCCGAGGTCGAGCCAGTCACCAGCGCGGTCTTGCCGTCGAGTCGGCCAAGCGGTGGCCGCATCTGCATCGCTTTGGCTTGTAATTCTGCCTTCGTGACCATTGTGTATTGCCTTTCTGTTGCGATTGGGGGCTGCGGTTAGTTGGGCGCCGGCTCGGCCGGGGCCGGGGCCGGTTGGCGACCGTATTCTGGAATGAACGCCATGACCAGCGCGATCAACGCGCAGCAGGCGGCCGCCAGGATGAGGAGCAGGTTGTAGTCGCCGCCGGCGATCGGGGCCAGCACAAACGTTGGCACGCAGTACGCCCCCGCCATCTGCAGAGTCGAGATCAGGCCGCCCGCGCTGCCGGCGAACTCCGGCCCAATCCCGGGCAACAACGCCGGACCGGCCATGATCATAGGTGGCGCGGCGCCCAGTCCGATGCCGCCGAGTACTAGCACGCAGGCCGACAGTCCGCCCGGCGCCACGAGCCAGCCGACTAACATCCCCACGCCTCCGATCAGCGCCACGGTGATCACCACCGGCTTGATCCGGCCGACCCGTCGCGCCACCATTGGCACGACGACGCTGCCGAGCAGGGTGCCGAGGGTGAACAAGGAGGCCACCACTCCGGCGCTTTCGATCTTCAGTTCGTGGACTCCGACTAGCGCCGTCGGCAGGAACTGGGCGAAGGTCATCTGGGCGGCCATGAACAAGATCATGCCGAGGCCCATCAACCAGACGAACGGGTTGCGCGCCACCTTCCCCAGATAGGCGGTGATCGGCTGCTGCGGCGGCGGCTCCGCGCCGGCGTCGGCTGGGCGGTTCTTGACCAGGGCGAGCCACAACACGAAGGCGAGCACCACCAGGGCGCCGCCGAAGACGAAGGCGGCTTGGGTCGAAGCGAATCTGGAGGCGGTGGCTTGGGCGGCCATAGTGCCCGTGGCGCCGGCGGCCATGAAAATGCCCATGGCGGTGCCGATCTGCTCGCGCGGGAACCAGGAGGCGTAGAGTTTCGCGGCGTTGGCCGCCAAGATGGACGCCGCCATTCCCAGCAGGAACATGGTGATCAGCAGCAGGACGAAGTTCTCGGCCCAGATGCGGCCGACCGCGCCCACCACTGAACAGACAAAAGCGACTGTGACGACTAGCTTGACGCCGAAACGGTCCGCCAAGCCACCTGCGATCAGGGCGAAGAACACGCCTGGGAGCATCGGAGCGAGTCCGATCGCCGCCATCGCGGAGTCCTTCAAGTTCAAAGCGGCCGCAATTTCGGGGCCGCGTCCGGAGAGTGTGAACTGGCTGTAAGACACAGCGAAGGCCACGAGGAAGGTAATGGCGAGGATGATCCAGCGCCTAAGGGATGTGCCTGTGTTAGGGCCGTCCATTGGTCCCCCTTTTGACAGATGGGTGTGTCTGGGATTGGTGTTGCCGATGTGAACTAGGGCGAGTTGTTACCAGCGCTGGTCGGCCGGCATAATTCGGCGCCAGCGCCGGGTCGCGGTTTGATTCGGTTGGCCCCATGGCGTCCTTGGCTCCGGCTGGGAGCCTTGGGTGAACCCGGTGGTCTTCGTTGAGCCGCTGGGCAGGGTGCGAGTTTGGTCGGTTCTGCGGCCAAACTGGGGCACTGGCCACCCTACAGCGCGCCTCCCGACCGCGCCAGCCCCACGGGAATGCACCCTAAAGTCGCAAACCCCGCCTCCGACCGGAAAGCGGGGCTTGGCCTCGCCTTTCGCCCAAGGTCACCTCCCACGCCGCTATGGGCCAGGGTCGCCGAGGCGTCGCGGCTGACCTTATATCCGCCGCTGCCGTTCGCGCGCCGAGCGGCCCGGCCGAAGGGTATGGTCAGGCCGATTGGCGGATGACTAGTTCGGTTGGGAACAGTCGCGGCCACTCGCCCCAGCGCCCGTGCCGCAGGCGATCGGCGATCAAGCCGGCGGCGGCCGAGCCCAAGGCGGCGACCGGCTGGGCGACTGTGGTCAGATTCGGAAAGACCTGGACGGCGGTGGCCGAGTCGTCGTATCCGACCACGGCGATGTCCTCGGGAACTCGGCGGCCGGCCGCCGCCGCGGCCTGGAGGGCGCCCGCCGCCAGCGAGTCCGACTGGGCGAAGATGGCGTCGATATTCGGATCGCCGGCCAGGAGACGGGCTGCGGCGGCGCCGGGCGCGCCGAATTGGAAATCCAGTTCGATGGCCGGACCGGGTTCGACCCCGGCTTCCCGGTGGGCGCGCAAGTAGCCGGCCCGCCGGTCGACGGCGGCTGACCGAGTCAGCGATCCGCTAATCGAGGCCACATGGCGACGCCCCTGGTCAAGCAGGTGTTTTGTGGCGACATAGCCGCCTTGGACATTGTCGGCGTCGACATAGGGCGCGGCCACGCCGGCCGGCGGCCGGCCGAGGAAGGCGATCGGCAGGTCGAGTTCGCCGAGTAACGCCTCCAGACAGCTGTCGTGATGGAAGTGGACCACCAAAATCCCGTCCACATTGCTGTGGTGCAAGAACCGCTTGGTGCTCGCCACCGGATCGGCTGGGTCGGCCAGCGCCAGTTGGGGCTGTAGTCCGGCCTGCCACAGGCAGTGCGCGACCGCCGCGATGACCACGCCGATGAAGGGGTCGACGAAAATCGCCGTCGGGCTCTCGGGGGCGACGATGGCGACCTGGTCGGTGCGCTGGCGGGCCAGCGTTCGGGCGGCCCGGTTGGGCACGAAACCGAGTTCGGCGACGGCCCGCGCGACCGCCGCGATCGCTTGTTTCGAGGCCACGCCGCCGTTGATGGCCCGCGACGCCGTCGATCTGGACACCCCCGCCGCCCGAGCGACTTGGTCGAGTGTGACCGGTTCGGTCATGGCCCCTCCGTGGCGCCGCATTGGACCAGGCGCGCCAGCCGGCGCGCTGGCACCATGGTAACCGGCCGGGCCGGCCAGGCTAGCCAGGCGGCGCCGACGCGCCGCCCTTGACCTTGGCGATCACGTCCTCGGCCACCTCGCGCGGGTTCTGGTGTTCCCAGAACCTCAGCACTTGCCA
>JAITKC010000190.1 GCA_031278665.1 Bifidobacteriaceae bacterium
CATCGGAACCGGGGGACCCGGACCCGGGCGCGGCAGGCGGATCGGAGGAGGCGGGGGCTTGTTTGCCGTAGTGCCGGTTGATCGCCCATTGGGCCAGCGAGCCGACGGAGGCCGAGAAGGCCACTCCGACCGCGACGCCGAGCAGGGGGTTGTCGCCGGTGGCGTGGCCGGCCAGGTAACCGATCCCGACCGCGTAGGCGGACCAGAACAGCGCCGCCACGGCGTCGATCAGCAAGAACCGGGTGTACGGATAGCGGATTGTGCCGGCCGTCAAGTTGACGGCCACCCGCCCGACCGGGATGAATCGACCCACCATCAGCAGCGGGGCCGCGCCGCGCGCGAAAGTGCGCCGGGCCAAATCGACCGCCGAGCGGCCCTTGCCCTTGGAGAACACCCGCCAGCGCGTGGCGTTGAACACCCGCCCAAGGGTGTAGGCGACGCTGTCGCCGCTGACAGCGCCGACCGCCGCCAACAGCCACAGGAGCGCCACCTGCCAGAAGGCACCCGACTGCTGGTAGACCGCCGCCGTGGCGATGACCAAAGTCTCGGCCGGCACGGGCGGGAAAAACCCGTCGATCGCCGATATCAGGTAAACCGCGACCAACGCCCACGCCGAACCGGCCAGGGCGACGATCTGCTCGTTGACGCCGCGCCAGATATCGCCGAACGACGCCGCCAACTCGACTGGGACGCCGGCGGCGAAGAGCGACGGATCGGCCCCCGCCAAGACGGCGGCGGCGAAGGCGCCGACTAGGGCGAACCGCATCTAGAGACCCAACCGGCGGGCCACGACTGTGGCCAGACGACCCGCCACAGCCTCGGCTTGGGCGCCGGTCGGCGCCTCGACCATGATTCTGACCAGCGGCTCGGTGCCAGACGCGCGCAACAGCACGCGACCCGAATCGCCCAATTCGGCTTCGGCCTGGCGGACCGCCTCCAACACCGCCTGGTCCTGGGCAACCCGGCTCTTGTCCACCTCGGGCACATTGACCAGCACTTGCGGCAAAGTCGGCACCAGCCCGGCCAACTCGCCCAGCGAACTGCCGGCCTCCCGCACCTGGCAAGCCAGTTGCACCGCGGTCAGCACGCCGTCGCCGGTGGTGGCGTGGCGGGTCATGATGACATGTCCGGACTGCTCGCCGCCCAGGACATAGCCGCCGGCCATCATCTCCTCGAGCACATACCGATCGCCCACCGCCGTCACCCGGACGTCGATGCCGTTGGCGGCCATCGCCCGGAACAGGCCCAGATTCGACATCACCGTGGCGACCAGAGTGTTGGCGACCAACTCGCCGCGCTGTTTGAGGGCCAGGGCCAAGACGCCCATGATCTTGTCGCCGTCGACCAACTCGCCGGCCGGGTCGACCGCCAGACAGCGGTCGGCGTCGCCGTCGAAGGCGAAGCCGGCGTGCGCCTCCAAGCCGACAACCGCCCGCTGCAGCAATTCCGGGTGGGTCGAGCCGACGCCGGCGTTGATGTTCACCCCGGACGGATGGACCGCCAACGGCATGACCTCGGCCCCCAATCGGCCGAACACTTCCGGCGCCACCCGGTGGGCGGCGCCGTTGGCGCAGTCCAAGACCACCCGCATGCCGTCCAGCGGCGCCGGCGCGCTGGAAACCAGAAAGTCGATATAGCGTTCGACGGCGGCCAAATCAGTCCTAATGGCGCCGACCGCGTCGCCGACCGCCGGTTCCCAATCCTCAACTAGACGGGCCTCGATGGCGTCCTCGACGGCATCGGGCAGCTTATAGCCGTTGCCGGCGAAAAACTTGATGCCGTTGTCCTGGTAGGGGTTGTGCGACGCCGAAATCATGACGCCCAGGTCGAAACCGTCCGAACGGGTCAGATAGGCCAATCCGGGCGTCGGCAAAACGCCCGCCAACACGCAATCGACGCCGGCGGAGACCAATCCGGCGGCGCTGGCGGCGGCCAACATGTCGCCAGAGGCGCGCGAATCCACCCCGATTATGGCCGTCAGGCGCTCCGGCTGTTTCTCGAGACGGTGGTCGCGCACCGGCGGCGCCGACTTCGAGCCGTAGCCCAGCCCCTTGGCGGCCTCCAGTTCGCGGGCGGCCGCCGCCGCCAGCCGCAGCGCCAACTCGGCGGTGATGTCGCGCCCGACCAGGCCGCGAACGCCGTCGGTTCCGAACAACCGCGCCATGGCGCGCTTCAGCGCTTCGAGTACTGCGGCGCCTTGCGCGCCTTCTTCAAACCGGCTTTCTTGCGCTCGGTCACGCGCGCGTCGCGGGTCAAATAGCCGGCCTTCTTCAAGGCCGGGCGGTTGTGCTCTTCGTCGATGGCGTTGAGCGCCCGGGCGACCCCCAGGCGCAAGGCGCCGGCTTGGCCGGAGATGCCGCCGCCGCCGATCCGGGCGATCACGTCGAATCTGCCCTCGATGTCGAGCAGGCTGAACGGCGAGCGCACCAACTGCTGATGGAGTTTGTTCGGGAAATAATCCTCCAGGCTGCGGCCGTTGATAGTCCACTGGCCGCTGCCCGGCGTCAGGCGCACCCGGGCGACCGCCTCTTTGCGTCGCCCCAACGCCCGGCCCGGCGCGACCAGGCTTTGGCCGCGTCCCGGCACATCCGGGGTCTCGGTGGTGTAGACGGACGGCGCCTCTTCTGGGGCGTCCAACTCGATCTCGGTCACATTTCTCCTTGGGTGTCGCTTGAGCGAACGGCGTCTACTGTTGGGCGACCCGCGTCAGCGGGTGGGGCTGAGGCCGCTGGGCGGTGTGCGGATGGTCCGGCCCGGCGTAAATCTTCAGCTTCGACAACTGCTGGCGGGCCAGCCGGTTCTTCGGCAACATGCCGCGCACCGCCTTGCGCACAACTTCCTGCGGCCGCCTGGCCATCAACTCGCCGTACGGGACGGCCTTGAGCCCGCCCGGATAGCCGGAGTGCCGATAAGCCTTCTTCTGCGTCAGCTTGTCCCCGGTCAGCGCCACTTTGTCGGCGTTGATCACGATCACATAGTCGCCGGCGTCCAGGTGCGGAGCGAACACGGCCTTGTGTTTGCCGCGCAACAGGATCGCCACTTGGGCGGCCAGTCGGCCCAGCACCACGTCGGTCGCGTCGATAACGTGCCAGGCCCGCTCAATCTGACCAGGCTTCGGGGTGTACGTGCGCACAGTTCTCTAACCTCGCTTATTGAAAGGTGGCATCCCCTTGCATACCGCCTCCGGACGGGCGTGCGCCACCAGCCGGTGCGCACACGGGACGTTCTAGGTTAGCCCCGGATTCGCCGCCGGGTCAAAACGTCCGGCCGCCCGTCTCGCCGGCCGCCGGTCCGGCGAGGTTTGCCCGCCGACGATGCCGACGCCGGACCCGTCCGCCAGGCCACGCCCCGGCCCGGCGCAGCCCACTCGCGCCTGGGCTTTTACTACACTGGGCTGCTTACGGGCCGACCGGCCGGGACGAGCGCCGGTTGCCGGCCCCAAAGCGGCTTAGGAGCAAGACGATGACCAACACGACCTGGTTGACCAGGGAAGCCTACGACCGGCTCGCCCAGGAGCTCAAACAGCTCCAGGGCGAGGGCATGGCGGAAGTTGTCAAGCGGATCGAGGCCGCCCGCGCCGAGGGCGACCTGAAGGAGAACGGCGGGTACCACGCCGCCCGCGAGGAACAAGCCAAAATGGCCGGGCGGATCGCCTCGCTCAAGGCGCTGCTGGAGAACGCGCGGGTCGGCGAGGCGCCCAGCGACTCGACCACGGTCCAGCCCGGGACGGTTGTGACCGCCGAGATCGGCGGCCGCGAACGCGACTTCCTGCTCGGGTCGCGCGAGGTCGCGGCCGACTCCGCCCTGACGGTCTACTCCGAGAGGTCGCCGATCGGCGCCGCCCTGGTGGGCGCCAGGGTTGGCGAGACTCGCAGTTACTCGACGCCGGCCGGCAAACAGGTCGCGGTCACCGTCACCGCCGTCAAGCCCTACGCCGGCTGACGGTGGTCCGGCTAATTCTGGCCTCGGCCTCGCCGGCCCGCCTGGCCACCCTCCAGGCGGCCGGAATCGATCCGACTGTGCTGGTCACAAACGTCGACGAGGCAGCCGTGTTGGCCGCCGCCGTGAACGCCGCGCCAAGGCTCGACCCGGCCGGACAGGTCTTGGCGCTGGCCCGCGCCAAAGCCCAGGCGGCCGCCCGGTCGGCGCCCTCGGAGGCGTTCATTCTGGGCTGCGACTCGATGGCGGAACTGGACGGCGAGGTCCTCGGCAAGCCGTCCGGCCCGGCTGACGCCAAACGCCGAATCCGCCGCCAGGCCGGCCGCGCCGTCGTCCTGCACACCGGCCACTGGCTACTCGGCCCGGTCCGGCCGGACGCGGGCCCGCCCGGCTCTAACCCGGGCGCCGCGCGGCCGCGTCGGGGCGAGGGCGCGGCATCGTCCACGGTTGTGCGTTTCGGCCAAATGTCCGATGCCGAGATCGACGCCTACGTCGCCACCGGCGAACCGCTCCGGGTGGCCGGCGCCTTTACCATCGACGGCCTCGGCGGCCCCTTTGTCGAGGGCGTCGACGGCGACCACCACGGCGTGGTGGGGCTCTCCCTGCCGACTTTGCGCCACCTGCTGGCCCGCTTCGGGCTCAGCCTGGTCGACCTTTGGCGGCCAGGGCTTTTGTAGCCTGCCCATAAAACGACGGACCGGACCTGGCCGTCTGGCGAGACCGCGCCAGAGGCGGGCGCGGCCTAGTTTGGAATGGTGTTTTCCAGGCTCTTGATAGCGAACCGGGGGGAAATCGCCGTCAGGATCGCCCGCGCCTGCGCCGACGCCGGCATCCGCTCGGTCGCGGTTTACGCCCCGGAGGACCGCGACGCGATGCATGTGCGGGTGGCCGACGAGGCCTTCGCGCTGGGCGGCGAGTCGCTGGCGGAGACCTATTTGAACCCGGCCGCCGTGGTCGACGCCGCCGTCAGGGCGGCCGCCGACGCGGTGCACCCCGGCTACGGCTTCTTGGCCGAGTCCGCCGGGCTCGCCCGGGCGGTCGCCGAAGCCGGGCTGACCTGGGTGGGACCGCCGCCCAAAGCCCTGGAACTGGTGTCCAACAAACTGTCGGCGCGGGCTTTGGCGGCTCGCGCCGGCGTCGCGATGGTCCCGGCCAGCCCGGGGCCGGTGGCGGACGCCGAGGCGATAATCCGGTTCGGGTCGGAACATGGCTACCCCTTGGTCGTCAAAGCCTGTTATGGCGGCGGCGGGCGCGGCATGCGGGTGGCGCGGTCAGCCGATCAGGCCGCCGAGGCCTTGGCCGCCTGCCGGCGCGAGTCGGAGGCGGCCTTCGGGCGCCCGGAGTGCTTTGTCGAACGCTTTTTGGAGCGCCCGCGCCATGTCGAGACGCAGTGTCTGGCGGACGCCCTGGGCGCGGTGGCCGTGGTCTCGACCCGCGACTGCACAGTTCAGCGCCGGCACCAAAAACTGATCGAGGAGGCCCCAGCCCCTTTCCTGTCCGCCCGCCAAGCGGCGGCGATGGCCGCCGCCTCGCGCTCGCTGCTGTTCGAGGCAGGCTATCGCGGGGCCGCCACCTGCGAATTCTTGATCGCGCCAAGCGGCGAGGTCTTCTTCATGGAGATCAATCCACGCCTTCAGGTCGAACACTGCGTGACCGAAGAGGTCACCGGGGTCGATCTGGTGCGCGAACAGCTGCGGATCGCCTGGGGCGAGGAACTGGGTTACGCGGACGCGCCGGCCGCCGGCCACGCCATCGAGTTCCGGATCAACGCCGAAGACCCGGCGGGCGGCTTCCTGCCGGCGCCCGGATTGATCCGGGCGCTGCGGCTGCCGGGCGGGCCGGGCGTGCGCTGCGACTTCGGCTATGACGCCGGCGACGCGTTGACCGGCTCCTACGACTCGCTGATCGGCAAGGTCACAGTGCGCGGGCGGGACCGGGCGGAGGCGCTGGCGCGCGGACGGCGGGCGCTGGCGGAGTTGCGGGTCGACGGCGTCCCGACTGTGCGCGACTTCCATCTCGCCGTCTGCTCGGACCCGGCCTTCGCGGCGTCGGCGGCCGCGGACTTCGCCGTCCACACCGGCTGGATCGAGCAGGAGTTCGCGCCGGTCGTGGCCGGCCTGGCGCCGACCACCGCGGCCGACCCGGCCAGGCCGGCGGCGGCGACCGCCCGCATGGTGGTCGAGGTGGACGGCAAGCGCCTTGAGGTGGTGTTGCCGGCCGAACTGGCCGGCGGGGCCGAGGCGCTCGGCGACTCCGGGCCGGCCGGCGGCGCCGGGGCGACCCCGCCGGCCGCTCCCCGGCGCGTGGCCCGCAAGTCCGCCGGCGCCGGCGCCTCGGGCGACGGCTCAGTCAGCGCGCCGATGCGGGGCACTGTCGTCCGGGTGGCGACTGCCGAGGGCGAATCTGTGCGCGCCGGCGACCTGTTGGTGGTGCTCGAGGCCATGAAAATGGAACAGCCCCTGACCGCGCCCCGCGGCGGCGTCGTCCGCTCCTTGGACGCCGTGGCCGGCCAGAACGTCGCCGCCGGCCACCTCCTCTGCCTAATCCAGCCGGATTAGGGCACGCCCGAAACGACCAGCCGACAAACCGCCGCCGACAACCGGCAACGACTGTAACGGCGGGCGGCGCGATTCACCGGGGCGTTCTCACCCGACATCGCACCCGCCGCCGCGCACGGGCGCCCTGACGAAGCCGGCCACTGCCTGGCCGCGCACCGAAGCTGCGACACGCTCCTCGCCCAAGCCGCCGTCGACCGGGTCGCCTCCGGCGCCCACGCCCTCGTGGTCGACGGCCCCTGATACCGCCACCGCGCCTAAACCGGGGCGCGTCGCATTGATAACAGAACGGAGAAACGAAATGCTCGATAAAGGCCAAAGACGGTCCCTAGTTACTGGCAACCAGCTGGTCCCATCCCCCTGGCAGATGACAGAAGCGAGTAGTTT
>JAITKC010000044.1 GCA_031278665.1 Bifidobacteriaceae bacterium
CGGGCGGCGCGGGCGGCGCGAACGGCATCGGCGGCCCGAACGGCCCGGGCGGGATCGGGCCGGGCGTCCTTGACCCGGTGGCGCTGATGGCGCATTACGATGTGGTGCCGGTCGAGGCGGGCACCGAACAGGACTGGCGCCAACCGCCGTTCTCCGGCGCGTTGGCCGACGGCCGGGTCTGGGGTCGCGGCGCGCTCGACATAAAAGGCCAGCTGATGGCCCAGCTGGAGGCGGCCGAAAACTTGATGCGAGCCGGTCGCGCGCCCCGGCGGGACGTCTACTTCTGTTACGGTCAAGACGAGGAGACCGGCGGCCGGCAGGGCGCGGCGGAAATCGTCAAATTGCTGGCGGCGCGCGGAATCCGGTTCGCGGGCGTGCTGGACGAGGGCGGCATGGTGCTCAGCGGCGCGCTGGCCAACGTCACGGCGCCGGTCGGATTGATCGGCGTGGCGGAGAAGGGCCTGAGCAATTACCAGTTCAAGGTCGCGGGCTCGGGCGGGCATTCCTCGACCCCGCCCAGACACACGTCGCTGGGGCTGGCGGCGAAGCTGATCACGCTGATTGAGGGGCGGCCGATGCCGCCGCGGCTAACCGCGCCGGTCGAAGCGATGCTGCGGAACCTTTCCGGCGAAATGGGTTTCGCGATGCGCCTGGCGATGGCCAATCTGTGGCTTTTCCGCCCCTTGGTGGTGCGCGCGCTGGCCGCCGGGCCGACGACAAACGCCCTGGTGCGGACCACTTTCGCGGTCACGATGGCGTCCGCCGGCGAGGCCCCCAATGTCCTGCCGCAAACTTCCCGTTTCTGCGTCAACGCGCGCGTCCTGACCGGCGACAGCCCGCAGTCGGTTCGCCGCCACTTCGAGGAGTTGATCGCTCGGGCTGGAATTGAAGCCACCGTCGAGCCCATGTTGGAGCAGGGCGCGTCCCCGGTCTCGCCGTCCGACTCCGAGTTCTTCCGCGGCGTCGAGCGATTGATCAACGACCTCTACCCCTCGGCGTTGGTGTCGCCGTATCTGGTGGTGGGCGGCACCGACGCCAGGCGCTTCCACGCCCTGTCCGACAACGTGTTGCGGCTCACCCCGATTCATCTCCACGACCGGGAGCTCGCTCAACTCCACGGCACCGACGAGTCGATCAGCTTTGACGACTACGGGCGCATGATCGCGTTCTACGAGCGTTTCCTGCGGCAACAGTAGGCTGCGCCGGCGGCGCGGGTTTGTTGCCGACGCTTTCCGCCTTCGGCCCGGACCGATAATTCCAGCGCGCTGGAATCACGCGCCTTGACGACGCCTTCTCCAGTCGTGGTGGAATCGGCGCCGGGGCGGCCGGGGACGGGAACTGCGCCGCTCCCGAGGCGCCGCGCGCCTGCCGCGTTCAGCCGGCCAGCGCCCGGCGGCGCCAGACCAAACCGGCGCCGGCGCCGGCGCCCACCAGCATCAGGGCCGCCAGCGACAATGGCCAGGCGGGGGCCGCCTGGCCGGACACCGGCAAAGTTCCGCCCGCGCCGCCGCTGGACGATGCCGTCGGCCCGCTTGAGCTCTTGGCCGTCACCTCGACCTTCGTGACGGCCACCCGGCCCGAACCCAATCCGGTGGCCCCAATCGTGTGCGCGCCAACCGACAAATCGCCTGGCAAAGTCACCGAGTCGGTCAATCCGCCGGCCCCGTCAACGGTCCAGACCGCCAGTTTCCGGTAATCCGACTGCAAGCCGATCTCCACTTGTTCGGCGGCCTCGAAGCCTTTGAGCGTCAGTTCTAGCAGCTCTCCTTGGACCGCCGCAGGCGAATCGACGGCCACCGACAGGTCGCCTTCCGCCGGCCCGGAGCCCGACGGCGTGGGCGTCGGCGAAGGCTCCGAGCCGTCCAGCCGGTACAGCGCCGCCAGCAGCACCGCCCGCTCGACCTCAAACGAATACTGGGGTGAATCGGAGACCATCTCTGGCTCCTCGGCGCCGTTGGAGTTCAAATATGCCACGCCTGCGGTGTTGTCAACCGTCCCGTCATTGACCAGTCCGCCCTTGATCGCGAACCGACCCTTGTTGACAATGGTCCCTTGGTTGACGATCACAGACGCTCCGATAGATCCCGAGTAGGTGCTGCCGTCCGCTTTGGCCCCCCCAAACGTGCCGCTCCCGGACAAGGCCGCGTCGATTTCGAAGACCAGGCGACCGCCCGGCAGATTCGTTATGCCTTTGGGCCCGGGGCCGAGCTCGCCGTCGCCGAACAACAAATCCCGCACGCTGATCAGCCCGGAGTTGGCGACGCCCACGCCCCAGACTCTTTCGGTGACCAGTACCGCGCCCGATTCGACCACCAAGGAGGCGTCCAGTTCGGATCCCTCGTGGTAGTCGTCAAGGTTAAATCTGACCCCGTCTGCTGTCACGGTGGCACCAGCGCGGATGGTCAGTTCGGCGCCATGGCCAACGTCCAGGCTGTCAACGACCTAGTCGGCGTCGATCGCGTTGCCGGGCCCGGTGCCCGTGCAGCCCACGCCCGGGCGGTAATCGACGCAGTCGATCGCGGCCTGGGCGGGCGGCGCGCCGACCAACAATACCGACAATTCTTCTGGCCGAACTCATCGAGACCGACAAGTGTTGTGGTGTTTTGCATCGAAACCCACAAATTATAGGTGGCGGTTGCACGTGGTCGCAGGGCCGGGGGGCGCGACTGGTT
>JAITKC010000061.1 GCA_031278665.1 Bifidobacteriaceae bacterium
TCCTTTGGGCTCGAGGGTTTCCTTCATCCATTCGATCATTTCGCCGGACTTCTCAGCCCAGGTCTTGTACATGAGCATGTTCACGTCGCCGGCTTGCGTCATGTTCGCATGGTTCATCAGGGTCGCCGGGTCCTCGTAGTGGTCGGGCTCGAGACTCGAGTTGAGCGCGCCGATCGCTTCGCGCGCCATAGCGATCTGGACGCCCTTTTCAAGCACAATGACTTTCGAGCCGTTCTGCGCCGCCGTGGTCGCGGCCACCAGCCCGCCGTTACCAGCCCCGACTATGACGAGATCGGCTTCCAGAGTTTCGGCGATGTCGGTGATGGCTTCTGGCTTGTCGCGCCAAGAACTCGCGCCTTGGCTTTGGTCGGAGGGGCTGGCTGTCGACTCCCCCGGCGCCTTCGGGGCGCATCCGGCGAGCGCCCCCGCCGCGGCGAGTGTTCCGGTGGTTCCGATGCCGGCCAGGAAGCCGCGGCGGCTAATGGTTTTGTCTCTCATTGTGCCCTCCCTAGTTGGGTGTGTCGTTCGCTCGCTCCCTTTTGGGCAAGGATCAGGGCCTGCGCATATCGGGAGCCGGTTGGATCACTCTAGGAAGCTCAGCGCCGCGAAACATCGCGTGAACAGGGGTATTTCCGCGGCGGCAGATAACCCGCCCGAAAATACCCGGAAACAGGTGAGGCAACGTGACGTCAGTCCACCCGGCTGGGAGGCGCCGCGCGGCCAGGAGGTGGCGGGCGACGCCGGCCACACGGCATCGCGCGAATAACCGCCGGCGGCGGCCGTGGCGAGGCGGCAACCATGTCGAGATTGTCACCGGCGCGATTCTGCGAACCGGCCTGACGCGGGACCAATTGGCGGCGGCTCTCAATCTCGAGGCCACGCCCTTTAGCGCCCTGGTCGCGTTGCCCGTGGACAAAACATCCGACTACGTGTTCGATAAGCTTTTCCCCGACCTGGCCGATGACGGCGGCCAGGCCCAGGTGGACTCAGCGCCAGGAAACTGGTTCGCGTACTGGCGCGTTCGCGACGCCGCCACCCAGACCGACATCCGCGCCCACTGAGCCGCAAGCAGGCGGCCCAACGCCCGTCCCCGCCGTCCCCGCAAGTAGGCCGACCGGGCACGCGGCCGTGCGATTGAGTCTTTGCACTATCATTACCATTCAGTTGCCCCGGATATGGCTAGGAGAGGCTGGATGACTGCCACGCTGTCTGATTTGGTTGTGGTGTCTAATCGGCTTCCCATCGACGTGTCGGTGGCGGCTGACGGATCGATGACTTACCGCCGGTCGCCCGGCGGCCTGGTGGCCGCCTTGCAACCGGTGTTGAGCGCCCGCTCGGGGGCTTGGATCGGCTGGCCGGGGGCGCCCGATTTCAGTTTCGAGCCGGTGCGTTTAGACGGCATTTTGTCGATTCCGGTGGCCTTGACGGCCGAAGACATCGCCGACTATTACGAGGGATTCTCAAACGCCACTCTTTGGCCGCTCTACCACGACGTCATCACGCAGCCGGAGTACCACCGCGAGTGGCATGAGGCCTACCGGACGGTCAACGCCAAATTCGCCGAGGCGGCGGCCTCTTCGGCGGCCGAAGGCGGCACAGTCTGGGTTCACGACTATCAACTGCAATTGGCGCCGTCGATGATCAAACAGCTTCGACCGGATGTGAAAGTCGGATTTTTCAATCACATCCCTTTCCCGCCGGAAGCCCTGTTCGCGCAACTGCCCTGGCGGCGCGAAATCCTGATGGGACTGCTGGGCGCCGATCTGATCGGTTTCCAGCGCGCCCAAGACGCCGGCAACTTCCGGTCTTGCGTTCGGCGGCTGACCGGGCTGGCCACCCGCGGCCACCAGATTTTGGTGCGCGAGTCCGACGGCTCGGTGCGCGACGTCTTGTCGGCCGCCTTCCCGATCTCGATCGACTCGGCCGCGGTCGACGCCCGCGCGCGGCTGCCCCGGGTCCAGGCGCGCGCCCGCGAGATCCGGTCCGAACTGGGCAACCCCGACCGTATTTTGTTCGGGGTCGACCGGCTCGACTACACCAAGGGAATCGCCCACCGCTTGAAGGCCTATGAGGAACTGCTGCGCGAGCGGCGGCTGAAGGTGCCGGGCGTGGTGATGGTGCAGGTGGCGAGCCCCTCGCGGGTGGGAGTCAGCGCCTATCAGACGCTCCGGGACGATGTCGAGACGACAGTCGGGCGGATCGCCGGCGACTTCGGCTCGCTTGGCTCGCCCGCCATCCACTATCTGCACCAGAATCAGGACGCCGACGAGATGGCGGCTTTGTATCTGGCGGCCGACGTGATGTTGGTGACGGCCTTGCGGGACGGCATGAACCTGGTCGCCAAGGAATACGTCGCCTCCCGCGTGGACGGGCGCGGCGCGCTGGTGTTGTCCGAGTTCGCCGGCGCGGCCGACGAACTGCGCCATGCCCTGCTGGTCAACCCACACGACATCGACGGCCTGAAGGCCTCGATACTGCGGGCGGCCGCCATGACCCCGAAAGAGCAGCGCCGCCGGATGCAGGCGCTGCGCCGCCGGGTGATCGAAAACGACGTCTCCCGCTGGGCGTCGTCTTTCCTCGACACCTTGGCGCGGCGGTGACCAGTTCGGACTGGGCGGGACCGATCGCGCGCCTGGCCGGCGCCGACCGGCTCCTGGTGGCGCTGGATTTCGACGGCACGCTGGCGCCGTTGGTCGAAGACCCGGCGGCGTCCCGGCCGGTCCCGCCGGCCGTCCAGGCCTTGGCCCGGTTGGCCCGGCTGGAGCGGGTCCGCTTGGCGCTGGTCTCCGGGCGCCCGGCCGAGGACCTGGCCCGCCTCGCCCGCCCGCCCGAGGGCACGGCGTTGATCGGCTCGCACGGGGCCGAGCGCGGCCGGATGGCGGGCGGGTCGGCGGTGTTGGAACCGGTCGCCTTGTCGCCGGCGCGCGAGCAGCGCCTGCGCTCGATCACGGCGGCCCTGACGCGCCTGGCCGGCGCCGGCGCCGGCGCCTGGGTTGAGTCGAAGCCGTTCGCGGCGGTTTTCCACACCCGTCCGATGGCCGACCGCTTGGCCGCCGCCCAACTAGAGGCCGAGGCCGCCGAACTCGGCCGCGAACTGGGCGGACATGTGCTGCGCGGCAAAATGGTGGTCGAGGTGGCGGTTCTGCCGGTCGGCAAGTCGGCCGCTTTGGCCCGCCTGCGGCGCTCCGCCGATGCCGACCGATTGGTTTTCGCCGGCGACGACACCACCGACGAACTCGCCTTGAGAACTATCAGTCCGCCCGACCTGGGCGTCAAAGTGGGCGCGGGCCCAACCGCCGCCGAATTGCGGCTGGCCGATCCTTGGGCCGTCGGGTCTTTCCTGGCCGCCCTGGCCGCCGCCATCGAAGCCCACCCGAACCGATAACCGCCGGAACGCCGGGCGGCGCTGTTTCTGGCCGGATCACCAGCCTTTGAGGCGCCAGACCGCCTGATGGGATTGGCCGGGGGCCAGCCAGATCAGGTCTTGACGGCTGTTGAAGGCGTCCGGCGGGCAGGTCATCGGCTCGACCGCCAGCCCCAGTCGGTTGGGGGCCGGTTTGGGCAGATCGGCGGTGTGGACCTGGACCCAGGGGCAGGCCTGGTCCCAGGCGATCGCGGCGCCGCTGCCGGACGGGTCTTCCAAGACGGCTTCGGCGAAGCCGTCGGCGTCCCAGGCCACATCGCAGAAGGCGTGGTCGATCTGGACGCCGCCGAGCACCCGGCCGGCCCGGAAGTCGAAGTCGCCGCCGTCCACGTCCCGCCGCCCGGCCGGCGCCAGCCGGGCGCCCTCGGTGGCGATGAAACCGCCGGCCGGCAGGGTCAGCCGCCACTGGTCGAGCGGGGCCGGGCCGGCCACCAGATAGGGATGCGGTCCGGTTCCGTAGGGAGCGGTCCCCGGGCCGATGTTGCGCGCCGTCACCCGCCAGTCAAGGCCGCCGACGGCGTCGAGCCGGTAGGCGACCTCCAGAGCGATTCGCCAGGGGTAGCCGGCCTGCGGTTCGATCACCTGCGACAGCGACACCGACGCCGGGTCGCGGGCGGTGACGGCGAAGTCGAGCCACAAGGCCAAGCCGTGTAAAGCGTGCGAGCGTTCCGGCTCGGTCAGCGCCAGTTGGCGCGCGGCATCGGCGGACGAACCGTCGCCGGCGCCGGGCGAACTGTAACGGCCGTCGATGACGCGGTTCGGCCAAGGCGCCAAGACCGCCCCGCGGTAAGACGGGCGAACCTGGTCGGCGTGGTAGGGGACGACCAAATCCCGGCCGTCTAGCCGCAACCGCCGAAGCGAGGCGCCGACCGAGGCGATCGCCGCCCGATAGGGGCCGGCGGCGATGGCGAACTGCTCGCCGCTGAGCGGGCGCGGGACGGGCGACAAAGTCGGGGACATGCCGCCATTGTCGTCCGCCGCCCCGGCCGGCGGCCGCTGGCCGGTCGGCGACGGCTGGCCGGCCTGGTCAGATTGGCGCCACGACGACATCGCGGGGCTGATCCTCCAATCTGGTGACGGTGACCGCGCCAAAGCCTTGGGCGGTCGAGACGCGGTAATCGCCGGCGAAGCCGGTCAGCCGGAAGCGGCCCTCGCAGTCGGTCGTCAGACCGGTCGGCGGAATCCACCAATCGCCTTTGACCAGGCCCTTAAGCGCGTCATAGGCCGGTTTGGGGGTGCCGTCGCGGCGGATCAGGCCGGTCGGTGCGCCAAGCCAGGAACTGGCGTCGGCGAAGTCCCAGTAGGTGATCGCGGCGACGGCGGGGTGTCCGACCAGCGACCGGTAGTGCCGGGTCAACTGGTCGGCTTGGCGTTCTTCGCCCTCGGCGGTGCTCGGCCAGTCGGCCGGCCGGTAGTCGTTCAAGTCGACGATCTCCGGCGGCATCAAATGGCCCGAGACCAAGGAGTTCTCGGTCAAATGCAGCGGCAGGCCGTAGCGGGCGAACCGCTCGACCATCGCCAACATCGTCTCTTCGCCCCAATAGCCTTGGTGCATATGGGTTTGCAGTCCGATGGCGTCGATCGGCACGCCCGCCTCGAGGCAGCCCTCGATCAGGCATTCGTAGGCCGAACTCAGGTCGAAGTCGTTGAGCAGCAGGAAGGCCCTCGGATTGGCGGCTTTGGCCTCCGCGAACGACAACCTGATCAACTCGATTCGGCCTTTGGCCAAAGTCAGACGGGTGACGCCGTTGGGCTCGGCGGCGAAGACCGGCGCGATGACCGATTCGTTCAGAGCGTCCCAGGTGTCGATCAGGCCGGCGAAGCCCGACACCTCGCGCCGGATGCGGTGGCGCAGTTCGCGTTCGATTTCGCGCAGCGGCAGATTCGTCAGCCAGGCCGGCTGCTCGGTGTGCCAGGTCAGCGGATGCCCCTTGAGCCGGATTCGCCGATCGGCGAACCAGTCCGCCGCCCGCTTCAGCCGGGCGGTGCGCGGCTTGCCGCGGTCGGGCTCGAATTGGCCCCAATAGAACGGCAGCGTGGCCGTGTTGAACAACCCCAGCCATTGTTCCGCCAGGGCCGCGTCGGCCGGCGCGCCTTCGCCGACCGCGAAGTCGATCAGGCAAAAGGGCGCGTTGCCGAAGACGAAGTCGTGGTCTAGCTGCTCGATGGTGACTTCGGCGCCGGCCAGTGGCTGGCCCTGGCGGTCGATCAGGCGGATTGGCAGGTCGGCCAGGCGATGGCTGAGCGCGGTGTCGGCGGCTGCGACGGTTTGCATGGCGACCCCCTCAGACCCGGCTCGTTCCGGCGGCGCCCGTTGTGTCAGCCGTCGCCAGACAGAACCCACCTGCCAGCTTGCCCATGATGCCTCCCAGCGCTATGAGTTTCCGAAATCGTTTCTAGCCTGTGCCGGCTGATCGCCGTGACTAGGGAACAAAGTAGCACGCCATCGGCTCTGGCCCGGCGACAATGCTATCGAATTGTTACCTTTTTTCACCTTGTGGCTTCGGAATCTAGGATAGTTTGATCAGGGCGGTCCGAAAGATGAACGCAACTTGCGAAGACCGCGCGCGGCGTCCGGCTTGGAGTCGGCGATGACACTGGGCGGCGTCGGAACAGGCCAATGACGACCTAAAAGGAAGGGCACATGATGGCAAGGTTCACAAGACAACGACGGACGTGGGCGGTGGCTCTGGCGGCGCTGGTGTCAGCCGGGATTGTGGGGGTTGGCGGCTGCGCCGACACCGGAGGCTCGGAACCCGATCCCGGGGTGACCGGCAAAGTGACCTCGGGCGAGATCGTTTGGTGGGGTTTCACCCCCGGCTCGCCGGTCAACGAGGAGTACATCGCCGCGTTCAACGAGGACTA
>JAITKC010000064.1 GCA_031278665.1 Bifidobacteriaceae bacterium
GGGGCGGCGAAGCCGGGGCCGCTCAGCGAGCCGTTGGCGACTTCTTGTAGCACCCGGGCGCGGCCCCGGGTCGAGTCCTTCTCCAAGCCGGAGGCCAGGAAGGAGGGGCACATGAAACCGCCGCCGGCGGCGGCGTCGGCATGGCACTTGGCGACGCCGGTGCAGCGGTGGGCGGCTCTGGTCAGATCGCCGCCGTCGGCTTGGAAGCAGAACCCGCCGCGCGCCTTGATCGGTCGCGCGGCCGGCCGGCGCAGGTCCGCGTCGAGCGCCGCCGGGGAGACTTTGACCCCCGGATTCATCAGCCCCAGCGGATCGAACAGCGCCTTGAACCGCTCCATCAGCTTGACGGCGGCGGGCGAGTACATCATCCCGAGTAGTTCGGAGCGGGCGCGGCCGTCGCCGTGTTCGCCGGACAGCGACCCGCCGTGGGCGACCGCCAACTCGCCGGCCGCCCGCATGAAACTCCGAAAAGTCCGCGACCCGCGCTCAAACGGAAAGTCGATTCGAATGTGGACGCAGCCGTCGCCCAAGTGCCCGTAGGGCAGACCCTCCAGTCCGAACCGGTCCAACAGCCGGTCGAAGGCGCGCAAATAGGCGCCCAATTTGTCGGGCGGCACGGCGGCGTCCTCGAAGCCCGGCCAGCCCTGGCGACCCGATTGGGTCCGGCCGCCCAGGCCGGCGCCGTCCTCGCGAATCCGCCAGATCGCCCGGGCCTGATCGCCCGGCGGGACAATCTTGTGGCGGCCGGTCGCGGCCGCCCGGACCACCGCGTCAGCCGCCGCCGGGTCTGCGACTTCGACCATCAGCCAGGCGCCGCCCTCGGGCAGGTCCGGCGCGGCGGCGACGTGGCGTCGGTAGACGCCGGCCAGACGGGCGTCGAGGCCCTCAAGGGCCAACGGGCCGAACGGTAGCAGGGCTGGGACGTCGTCGGCGGCATCGGGCAACTTCGGGTAGCCCAACACGACCAAAACCGGCGCCTCGGCCAACCGGACCAGGCGCAACTTCGCCTGGGCCACAATCCCCAGCGTGCCCTCGCCGCCGACCAGCGCCTTCGCCAGGTCGGCGCCCTTCTCCGGCAGCAGATGGTCAAGGCCGTAGCCGCTGATCTGGCGGCGGAAGCGGCCGAACTCGGTCCGCAGCACGGCCAGGTTCGCCGCGACCAACTCGGCCAGCCCGGCGACCGGCGAGAGATCGCCCCGGCCGGCCTCGACCAGGCGGCCGCGGCCGTCGATCAGCGTCAACGCCTCGACGTTGTCGGCCGTGCGGCCGTAGGCGATGGCGTGGTTGCCGCAAGCGTTATTGCCGATCATGCCGCCGAAGGTACAGCGCGAATGGGTTGACGGATCGGGTCCGAAACGCAGTCCGTGCGGACTGACCAGTTGTTGTAGCGAATCCATCACCACGCCGGGCTCGACCCGGGCGGTCCGGCCGGCGACGTCGACCTCCAAGACCCGGTTCAGGTGGCGCGAGGCGTCGACCACGATCCCGGGCCCAACCGCGTTGCCGGCGCAGGACGTGCCGGCGCCGCGCATCGTCACCGGGGTGTCGAATTGGCGGGCGATGCCGCCGACGGCCGCCAAGTCGTCGGCGTCGCGCGGGAAAACCACCACTTTGGGGACCACCCGGTAGTTCGACGCGTCAGTCGAGTACATCGCCCGGCTCAGCCGGCTCGCCTCCACCTCGCCGCGCAGATCCTTTGTCAGGGCGGCGGCAAGCGCCTCGACGTTCGGATTCGGGTCCACGTGACAATAGTCTCCCACGGTTGGCGGGCCGGGCCCTGTCCCCACTCCGGCCCCGGGCAGGCCGACGCGAAACGCCTGGTCACCGGCCCGGGCCGGCCGGCGGCGGCGAACCGGCCCAGAAGCCCATGTCCAGAACCCCGCGCACGACGCCCCCGGCGGCCACGTGCGGGCACTTCTGGACACCCGACCCGGCGGGGCGCAGCCCAATCCGGCCCCGGTTGCCCCCAGCTCAGGCCAACACGGCGCACAGCGAGAACTTTGCTAAGCCCCGCCGCCGCCGGTCGCTAAAGCCGGGATTGGTGCGGGCGGCGGCGGCCGTCGCCGGGCGGCGTGCCGGGTTGGAGCAAGAACACCAACAGGATGATCCCGCCGAATGGCACGACGCTGACGAAGAACCAGGCGCCCGAATGGCCGGCGTCGTGCAGGCGGCGCCAGACCAGGGCCAGATTGGGGATCAGGGCGGCGATCGCCCAGAGCCAGAGCAAGACGTAGAAGACAGCCCCCGCGCCCATGCCGGACAAACTCGGCGCGGACCCCGAATAGGCGCCGCCGGAACCGTAGCGCAACAAAGTGGCGATCCAGAAGTCGCGGCCGCCGGCTAACCAGGAGGCTGTTATCAGACCGCCGGCCACCAGGGTGTTGGCCAAATAGAACCACCAGTATTCGCCGCGCGAGGCATAGCTTGAGAAGTCGGCGTATTTCTGGAAGGCGCGCCTGACGGCGGCCAGAAAACCGATGCCGTACCAGGCCTGGTCCCGCCTGGGCTCGACGCTCGGGCCGGGCGGCGGGGGAATCGGCTGGGTGGGAACCCGAGTCGATTGGCCGTATTGCGACTGGCCGTACTGACCGCCGTACTGGCCGTACTGCCCGTATTGGCCCTGGCCGGGAAGCGGCGGGACCGGTCCCACCGGCTGGCCGCCCAGCCCGACCGCCGGCGATTGGCCGCCAACCGGCCCGCGATAGAACGGATCGGGCGGCGAACCCGGTTGGGTCGGCATCGGGCCGTACGGGTTCGGCTCGCCCCAAGGCTGGCCGCCGGATTGTGGGTGGGGACCGGGCTGGCCGTAAGGCTGCCCGCCGGATTGAGGGTGGGGACCGGGCTGGCCGTAAGGCTGGCCGTAAGGCTGGCCGGGGCCCGGACCATAAGGTCCTCCTTGGCCGGTGTGCGGGGGGATTGTCATAGCTCGGCCTTCATCCGGGTCAGTCATCGGTGTCAAGGCCAGCCTAGCCCCAAGCGGCGCCGGCGGGTCGGTTAGGCGAGGCGTAGCCGCAGTGGGCGCACGGGCCGGGGCGGGGCGGCGTCGGGGCGGCGGTCGGCGTAAGCGATCAGGCGGAACGGGCCGCCCGTCAGAGCGGCGTCGGCGATCAGGTGGTGCGGCGCGGCCCCGGTGACAACGGTCTGCACGATGTCGCCGGGCCGAGGCGCGGCATCGGGCGCGGGCGGCAGGCCGACGTGGACCAGCCGGCCCTCGCGGCTGCGCCCGGAGACGCGGGCGCGCTCGCGGTCCTTGCGCCCCTGGCCGGCCGCGACCAACACCTCGACGGGACGGCCGACCTGGGCGGCGTTGTCCTCCAGGCTGATCCGGTCCTGGAGTTCGACCAGGCGGGCGAAACGCTCGGACACCACTTCGGCCGGCACCTGATCCGCCATGGCCGCCGCCGGCGTGCCCGGCCGGATCGAATACTGAAAGGTGTAGGCGCTGGCGAAGCGGGACCGGGCGACCACGTCGAGGGTGTCTTGAAAATCGGCTTCGGTCTCGCCGGGAAACCCGACAATGACATCGGTCGAGATGGCGGCGTCCGGCATGGCCGCCCGCACCCGCTCGAGCACGCCCATGAAACGCGCCGCCCGATAGGAGCGCCGCATCGCCCGGAGAATCCGGTCCGACCCGGACTGCAGCGGCATGTGCAGTTGGCGCGCCACAACCGGCGTGGCGGCCATAGCGGCGATCACGTCGTCGCTGAAAGCGGCCGGATGAGGCGAGGTGAAACGCAGCCGCTCCAGGCCCTCGACCCGGCCGACCGCCCGCAACAGCTTCGCGAAGGCGCCGCGGTCGCCGAATTCGGCGCCGTAGGAGTTGACGTTCTGGCCCAACAGCGTGACCTCGACCGCGCCCGTCGCCACCACGGCCTCGACTTCGGCCAGGATGTCGCCCGGCCGGCGGTCGCGTTCGCGCCCGCGCAGCGACGGCACTATACAAAAAGTGCAGGTGTTGTTACAGCCGACCGAGATTGAAACCCAGGCGCTGAAAGGGCTCTCGCGGCGCGTCGGCAGGGTCGACGGAAACACCGTCAACGCCTCTTCGATCTCGACCTGGGCGGTTTTGGCCCAACGCGCCCGCTCCAGCAGGGCGGGCAGGGCGCCAAGGTTGTGCGTCCCGAACACGACGTCGACCCAGGGCGCCCGCTCGACGATTCCCGCCCGATCCTTTTGCGCCAGGCAGCCGCCGACCGCGATCTGCATGCCGGGGTGTTCCTCTTTGAGTTGACGCAGCTGCCCCAGGTTGCCGAACAGCCTGGTGGCGGCGTTTTCCCTGACCGCGCAGGTGTTTATGACGACCACGTCGGCCAGCGGAATCCCCTGGGCGCGGATTGGCGCGCCGTCGGCCGGCAGGTAGCCGGCCGCCTCCAACAGGCCGGCCAGGTGCTCGGAATCATGCGCGTTCATTTGGCAGCCGAGCGTTCGCACGGCATAAGTGCGCGGCGGTTTGGCAGTCATGGCGCGCTTGTCTCAGGCGAACGGGTTGGCGACCATGACCCCGCGAATGGCGGAGCCAGTCGCCAGGTCTTCGCTCAACAGAACTGAACAGCCCGCGCCAACCGCGGCTTCGACGATTAGCGCGTCCCAATAGGCCAGCCGGTGGCGCCGCGCGGTGTGAATCGCGGCGGCGACCAGCGCCGCCGTGATCGGTTGGACGGGGAAGGCGCGCAACTTCGCGACCGCCGCCTCGGCTTTGGCGGCCGGAACCGCCAGCTTGCGGGTGACGACCCAATAGAACTCGGACAGCACCTGGGCCGAGAACACCGGAGAGTAGACGTCGATCAACCCCCTGGCGATTCGCTGCTTTCGGGCGTCGGCGCCGTCGTAGGCGTACACCAGGACGTTCGAATCAAAGAATGCCTCACCGCTCATAGATCTCTTGTCTGGTCCATGCCCTTCCCCCGGGACCGCTGGAACCCCCGGGACCGCTGGAACCGCTGGAACCGCTGGCGTCGCCCGCCAGGTCGAGGAACTGCTGCCAAGCGCCGGCCGACGGGCCGGCCCCGGCGTATTTGTCGAGGAAATCCCGGACCACGGCGTTGACCGAGGTCGCTTCCGAGGCGGCCCGAATGCGGGCCTTGCGCAAAGTCTCGTCCGGGACCGCCAGTGTCAAATTGCGCACCAAGCCACCTTAACACAGGGCCTGTGTGAATAACTGCCGTGTGAATAACTGCCGCCCGGCCAACCCGGGCGCGGCCTCGGCGCCGCTTGGCGCCGTGACGGCGCCACCCGGCCGGCTGTGGTCAGTCCGGTGGCCGCTCCTCCTCCAGCAGCCGCTTGACCACCGAAAAAGCCAGACCCGGCGGATGGCCTTTGCGGGCCAGTTGCGAGGCCGCCCGGCGCAGCCGCGTCTCGGCCGGCAGGCGCGCCGTCGCCGCCAGTTTCTTGCGCGCCCAGCGCTCCGCCGC
>JAITKC010000266.1 GCA_031278665.1 Bifidobacteriaceae bacterium
CCTCGGGGATCACCGGAATTCTGCCGGCGCTGATTCTGTTCGAGAACGCCGTCGCGCTCGGCGCGACCGGCGGGATGATGTGGGCGCACGGCGCCGGAGATATTTTCTTCGGCTTGATACTGCCGCATGGGTTGCTGGAGCTGACCTGCGTCTTCGTGGCGGGAGCGGTCGGCCTGAGGCTGTTCATGGCCTGGGTCGCGCCCGGCCCCAGGAGGCGGGCCCAGTCGCTGGCCGACGAGGGCAAGGCGGCGGTGGCCTCGGTGGTGGCGTTGACAGCGGCGCTCGGCCTGTCCGGCCTGGTCGAGGGCTTCGTCACGCCGTCGGGGCTGCCGGAATGGCTCAAGATCGCGATCGGCGCTTTGGCCTTGGCGGCCTTCTTGGCATATATGCTGGCGGCCGGGCGGCGCGCGGCCCGCCTGGCGCAAGCCGGCCGCTGGTCCATTTAGCGCCGCCGCGTCACAGCCGCCCGGCCGACTTGAGCGCCAGGTAGGCGTCGGCCGCGGCCGGCGCCAGAGCGTCCGGGAAGGCGGTCACGACCCGCGCCCCCATCGCCCGCAGCCGGGCCTGCATGGCCGCGACCGCCAACTGCCGCCGTTCGGCGGCGGCGGTCTCGAAGACCGCGTCGGAGTCCGTCCCCGTCCCCGGCCCAGCGCCCGCGCCCGCGCCCGGCGCCCCTGGGTCGCGCACGGCGGCGATCATGACCACATGGTGGCGCAGCAGCGTGTCCAGCACAGTCCCCAGACCGACCTCCACCAAAGCCGGATCGGTGCTGGTGATCAGCACCACCAGGGCGCGCCCCGGGACGTCGGCCCGGATTCTGGCGGCGATCATCGGCCAGTTGGCCTCGACTAGGGCGGGCTTGACCAAGGCCAGCCGATCGGCCAGACGGGCGAGCGTGGCCGCGCCGGCGTCGCCGGCGGTTCGGGCCCGGACCACGCGGTCGGCCGCCAGCAACCCGACTCGGTCGCCGGCCGCCCCGGCCAACGCGCCGATCAGCAAAGCCGTCTCGATTCCGGCGTCCAAACGGGTTTGGTCGCCGACCCGCCCGGCCGCCCAGCGGGATGTGTCCAGCACAATCAAAACGCGGCGATCCTGTTCGGGCCGCCAGGTGCGGACCATCACGTGTTCGGCTCTGGCGCTCGCCCGCCAGTCGATCGAGCGCACGTCGTCGCCCAGCGCGTAGTCGCGCAACGAGTCGAATTCGGTGCCCTGGCCGCGCACCTGGGCGGCGGCGCGGCCGTCCATCTCCCGCAGCCGGACCAGCCGCGACGCCAGATGGCGACGCGAGCGGAACTCGGGCAGCACCCGCAGCCGTCCAGGCGCCTCGACCGACCGCTGGCGTCCGGCCAGGCCGAGCGGGCCAAAACTGCGAATGGTCACCAGATCGGCCGCGAAGTCGCCCCGCCGGGTGGGCCGCAACGTCCCGGTGGTCTGCCGCGCCTCGCCGGCCGGCACGCTCAGCCGCCGGGTCTCGTCTTGGCCGCCGGCCGATGCCGTCCAGGCGTCCCGCACCGCCAACCGGGCCGCGCGCCCGGTCGGGTTGGCGACCACCACGGTGGCGGCGGCGGACTCGGTCAGGCGGATCGCCGCCAGCGGCGCCCTTTCGACCCGGAGCTGTTTCGGCTTGGCGGCCAGCGCCGCGTCCAAGACCGCCAGTCCGCTGATCGCCAGCGTCCAGGCCGCGACGGTGGCCGGACCGGGCGCCAGCGTCAGCGGCGCCAGGCCGAAGGCGAGGGCGGCCGGGAACCGCCAGGTGAACACCATCGCGGACGGCGGCGCTAGCGGGGAACCGGGACGGCGGCCAGAATCGAACCCAGAACCGTCTCCGGGGTCGCCCCCTCGGTTTCGGCCTCGATCCGCATCTGGATGCGATGGCGCAAGGCCGGCAGGGCCAGCGCCTTGACGTCATCGGGCGTGACGAACTCCCGGCCGGTCAGCCAAGCCCACGCCCGCGACGCCGCCATCAGGGCGGTGGCCCCGCGCGGCGAGACCCCAAGCGCCACCGACGGCGCGCTCCTGGTCGCCCGGCAGACGTCGACGATGTAGCCCGCCACCTCGTGGTCGACCCGCACGCCGGCGACGGCCGAGCGGGCGGCGGCCAATTCCTCCGGCCCGGCGACGGCCCCAATCCCGGCCCTGTCCAGGGCTCTCGGATCGAATCCCAAGGCGTGGCGGGCGACGACCTCGATCTCCTGGTCGCGCGGCGGCAACGGCAACGTCAGCTTCAACAAGAAGCGGTCCAACTGCGCCTCCGGCAGCGGATAAGTGCCCTGGTATTCGACCGGGTTCTGGGTGGCGATCACCATGAACGGGTTGGGCAGCGGCGTCGGGGCGCCCTCGACCGAGACTTGGCGTTCCTCCATGGCCTCCAGTAGCGAGGCCTGGGTTTTGGGCGGGGTGCGGTTGATCTCGTCGGCCAGTAACAGGTTGGTGAACACCGGGCCGGGCCGGAACTCGAACCGGGCGGTCCTCGAGTCGTAGATCAACGAGCCGGTGACGTCGCCGGGCATCAAGTCGGGCGTGAACTGGATCCGCTTGGCGTCCAAGTTGAGCGATGCCGCCAACGCCCGCACCAACAGCGTCTTGGCCACTCCGGGCACGCCTTCGAGTAGCACATGGCCGCCGGCCAGCAAGCCGATCAGCAAACCGGTGACGGCGCCGTCCTGTCCCACCACGGCTTTGGCGACCTCCGCGCGCACCCGCGTCAACGGCTCGCGCCGGTCGATTGGCTGGTTCACCCGGCAAACACCTCCCGCTCCAATTGCTCCAACGCCGCGGCCAATTCGGTCAACTCCCTGGCCGAGCGCGGCGCCGGCCCGTAAAACAACTTCTCGACCGCCGGTTCGGCGCGGCCGGCCGCCCGCGCCGCTCCGGCCACCAGCGTAGCGGGCGCGCTGGCCGGCCCCAGCCCCAAGACCGGGCCGATCCGGGCGGCCGCGCCGGCGCGCAGGGCGGCGGCGGCGTGGCCGAACGCTTGGGAGCGCCGGTAAAGGCGCCCCAGGCCGGTTGTTATCTCTGACGCCGGGACCGCCACCGGCAATTCCTCGGCGACCAACCTGCCCATCCGTCGCCCGCGCCACAGCGCCGCCGCGGCCGCCGCGATGACTAGCTGGATCGCCGCGAAGCGGGCCCACGGCGGCAGGAATTGCCAGAGGTCGGCCCCGGCGGCCTGGTCGTCCTCCGGCCGGGCCAGGCTCCAGACCAGCCGACGGTGGCCGCCCAAAGCCTTCAGCGCCCGGGCCGCGTTGTCGCCTTCGACGATTCCGGCGTTGGTGACGACCGCCTGGTCCTCTATCACGGTCAGGCGATCGGCATCGATCGCCTGGCTGAGGCGCTCGCGTAGCTCCGGGTCCGGATCGATTAGCACCACCGCGCAATCGGCCTGGGCGTACAGTTCCATTTGGCGTTCGCTCAGCGGTGCGGGGCCGGCGATCGCCAAAGTCGTGTCGCCGGTCGCCTGGGCCGCCGCGGCGGCGGCGTGGCCGGCCGCGATCACTTCGACGCCGTGGCGGGCCAGCACTTGGGCCAGCGCCCGGGCGCCTTCGGGTCCCGGGTTCGCGACGCTCAAAGGCGTCGCGTCGGTTGGCGTCGACAGCAGCCCGATCATCGTGGCGACCAGGGCGAGCGGCAACCCGACGCCGAGCGCCCAGGCGAGCGCCCGGCGCGGGCGTGCCGGCGGCCGGGCGTGGCCGGCCCGCCGGTTGGCCGCCGCGGGCGCCGCCGGCGCGAACGGGTCGGTCATGGCGTCCTCGCCGCCGGCCTGGCCGGCGAACCGGCTGGCGGGCGGCGCC
>JAITKC010000345.1 GCA_031278665.1 Bifidobacteriaceae bacterium
CGAGGTGGCCGAGGGCGACACGGTCGCGGAGGGACAGACCCTCGCCACAATCGACACGCTGCGGCTCGAGGCCGCCCGCCTGGAGGCCGAAGCCTCGCTCGCCCAGGCCGACGCGTCGCTGGCGGCGGCCGAGGCGGCGGCCGACGGCTCGACGGCATCGGACGCCAAAATCGCCGCCGCCGAAGCGCAAGTCGAGGTGGCGGCCGCAAACTTGGCGACCGCCGAGGCCAATATGGCCGACGCGGTCCTAATAGCGCCGGCGGCCGGCCAGATCACCGCGGTCGGCGTGGCGGTCGGGGACATGGTCGGATCGTCGAGCTCCGCCGGCGGGTCGGGCGGCGCCGGCGCCGCCAAGGGCGCGGCGGCTCAAACTAGCGCCGGGTCCTCGACCGCGGCGTTCACCATCGTCGGAACCGAATCCTGGTCGATCGACCTGAGAGTCTCCGACTCCGACCTGGCGTTGCTGGAAGTCGGCGGCCAGGCCGAGATCACAGTCGGCGGCGTGACCGAAACGGTCTTCGGCGTCATCGCCTCTCTGGGCCGGGTCGCCACCACCTCCGGCGGCAGCGCCACCTTCCCAGTCGTGGTCGAGGTCACCGGCCAACCGGAGGGCCTGTTCGACGGGCTGAGCGCGACCGTCGAATTGATCTACGAGCGGCGCCTGGACGTCTTGACCGTGCCGGTCAACGCGGTCCGGACGGTCGACGGCGTCGCCTATGTGGACAAGATGGTCGACTCCGTCGCCACCCAGACCGAAGTCGCCGTCGGCGAGACCGCCGGCTCGCTGATCGAGATCACCTCCGGCCTGGCCGAAGGCGACGAGGTCCAAATCACGGTCGCCGTCACCACCGGCTCCTCCGGCTCCTCCGGCTCCTCCGGCTCCGGCGAACAGGGCGAGGACGAGCGATTCCAGATGGTTCCGGGCGGCGGTCAGATGCCGTTCGGCGACATGGGCGGCGACATGGGCGGCGCGCCCGGCGGCGGCGGGTTCCAAATGGGCGGAGGCGGAATGCCCAATGGCTGACACTCCGATCCTCCAGTTGGAGAACGTGCGGAAGGTCTACTCCAGCGGCGACATCGAGTTCGAGGCGCTGCGCGGCGTCACACTGAGCGTCGACCAGGGCGAATACGTCGCCGTGGTCGGTCCCTCCGGCTCCGGCAAATCGACGCTGATGAACATCCTCGGCTGCCTCGACGTCGCGACCGAAGGTCGCTATGAGATCGGCGGCGAAGACGTCGGCAAAATGGACGAAGTGGACTTGGCCGAGGTCCGGGGCCGACGGATCGGCTTTGTCTTCCAACAGTTCAATCTGCTGGCCTCGATGTCGGCCTGGCGCAACGTCGAATTGCCGCTGTCCTACGCCGGGGTCGGCCCGGCCGAACGCAAACGCCGGGCGATCGCGGCGCTTGAAAGCGTGGGGCTGGGCGACAAGATCAACAACCGTCCCGGCCAATTGTCCGGCGGCCAGCAACAGCGGGCCGCCATCGCCCGCGCCCTGGTGACCGAGCCGATGCTGTTATTGGCCGACGAGCCGACCGGCAACCTCGACTCGGCTTCGGCGCGCGAAATCCTCGACATTTTCGACCAGGTGCACCGCAGCGGGCGGACCATTGTGCTGATCACCCATGACTGGGACGTGGCGGGGCGAACCGACCGGTCGATCGAAGTGCGCGACGGGATGATTCTGGAGCGCGGCCCGGGCCGGCGCGAACCACAGTTGGCGGAGGTCGGGAAATGAGCTGGGGCGAGACGATCCGAACCGGTTTGGCGGCCATCCGGTAGCACGCCATGCGTTCGATTTTGACAATTGTCGGAATCCTGATCGGGATCGCGTCTGTGATTTTGACCGTCGGGTTGGGCTTGGGCACGCAGAAGGACGTGTCGGAGTCGATTTCCTCGCTCGGCTCGAATTTGCTGATCGTCCGGCCCGGTTCGGCCACCAGTTCGGAGGGCGTTCGCGGCGGCTTCGGCTCCTCGACCAGCTTGACAATGGACGATGCCGCCGCGTTGCAGTCCTCGACCGTCGCGCCGGACATCGCCGGGGTCGCGCCGGAGGCCTCGACTTCGGTTTCGCTGGAGAACGGCGAGACCAACTGGACCACCACCGTCACCGGCACCACGACGTCTTGGCCGCAGGTGCGCTCGCGAACCTTGTTACAGGGCGCGTTCTTCTCCGAGGCCGAAGCCGCGGCCGGGGCCAGCGTGATCGTGCTCGGTTCGGAAACGGCCGTCGAACTATTCGGCACCGCCTGGGCGGCGGGCCGTTCGCTGACTATCGACTCGACCACCTACGAGGTGGTCGGCGTGCTGGCCGAACAAGGGTCGTCCGACGACACCAACCTCGACGACTTGGCCGTGGTTCCGATGGCGACTTATTCGGCCCAGATTTCGACCTCCACCACCGGCCTGTCGGTCCAGACGCTCTATATCCAGGCGACCGAACAGGCGACCCTCTCGGCCGCCTACCAGGAAGCCGAGACTTTGTTGCTGAACCTCCACGGGATCACCGACTCCTCGGCGGCGGACTTCTCGATCTCCTCGCAGGACGCTTTGGTGTCGACCGCGACCGCAGTCTACCGGACTTTGACGGTCCTGCTGGTCGGCATCGCCGCGATCGCCCTGCTGGTCGGCGGCATCGGGGTGATGAACATCATGTTGGTGTCCGTGACCGAGCGGACCCGCGAGATCGGCTTGCGCAAAGCCCTCGGGGCCAAGCCGTTCGCGATCCGGCGCCAGTTCCTGGTCGAGGCGACCACGCTGGGGCTGGTCGGCGGCGTGCTCGGCGCCGGGCTCGGAATCGCCCTGGCGGTGACGCTGCCGAGCGTGCTCGGCTCGTCGATCGTGGTCTCTTGGCCGGCGGTGTTCGGGGCGCTGGCGGTCTCGATTGGAATCGGCGTGGTGTTCGGCGTCTACCCGGCCACCCGCGCGGCCCGACTCCCGCCGGTCGACGCGCTGCGAGCGGAATAGAACCCGACCTGATTTGTCCCAGCGGCATCAAGAAAATGGAGTTGCTCATGAAGCTGTCACCGAAGAACCGAGCCGGCCGAACCGTCGCGCTGGTCGCCGCCGGAATGCTGCTGACCGGATGCGGCGGCGCCGAAGAGCCGTCTGACGCGCAGTCCCAGCCAGAACCGCAGGCGTCGCCATCGGCGCCGGAATCCGCCGGCGCGGCGGCCAGTCCCGGCGTGTCCGGCGTCATCGCGGCCGTCACGGACGCCCTGCTCCAGGTGCAGGATTCGGAGAAGCAGACGGCGGTCGCCTATTCGGCGGACACGGTCATCACCGCGCAGGTGGCCGGCGCGGCGGCGGACGTGGCGGTCGGGTTGTGCGTGACCGCCATCGGCCAGGCGGCGACGCCCGATGACGAGGGCGCGGCAGGCGACGAGGGCGCCGGCCAGGAGGTATTTGCGGCCGCGACCGTCGCGGTGAGCCAGCCCGAATCCGACGGCGCCTGCGCCGCCGGATTCGGCGGGGCGCGGGGCGGGTCCTTCGGCTCGGGGGAACTGCCGGAGGGCGGGATGCCGGAGGGCGGGATGCCGGGTGGCGAGTTGTCGGAGGGTGAGACGCCGCCGGGGATGCCCTCCGGCCGGGGGTCGGCGGGCCCGGGCTTCGCCGGCGAAACCGGCGACGGCGCGGGCCAGATGCCGGGCGGGGCGATGGCCGCGAATATGGCGTCCGGGTTGGTGACGGCCGTCGACGGCGAGACGGTCACAGTCGAACAGTCCGGGGCGGCCTTCCCCGGCGGCGCCGCGAGTTCGGACGCCGCCTCCGGCGATGGCCAAACCGAAGTCCTGACCCGCAGTTTCACCATCGCCGAGGCGGCGATCACAGTCACCAAGGCGGTTGACGCGACCGCCCTGCAAGTCGGCAAGTGCGTGGTCGCCCGGGGCGAGACGGACAGTTCGGGCCGGGTCGCAGCTCAGTCGCTGGCGGTTTCGGATCCGGGCGAAGACGGCTGCGACTCGGCCGGCGGCCGTTCCGCCGGCGGATGGGGCGGGGCGGCTCCGGGCGGGGCGGCTCCGGGCGGCGAAGGCGATAACGGCGGGACGGCCACGGCTGACACGGCCGAAAGCTTGCCGAACCGGCCGGGCGGCCTTTGGGGCCCGGGCGGCGGCGGTGGCGCAAGTCCTCCGGACGGCTGGACCGCCCCGGACGGCGAGACTTGGCCGGACGGCCGGTTGGCAGAAATGGCCGACGAGGGCGGGGAGTTGATATGAAACAGGTGATCGCCCGCGCCCGCGAGCGGCGCGGCCAGGCGCCCGCCGGCGCCACGGCCAGACCGAGGCGGCGCCGCCGCCGGGTCGTGGTGGCCGTAATGGTCGGTCTGCTGGTGCTGGGTGGCGCCGGCACGGGCGCATACGCCCTGGTCCGGCCCTCCGGCCCGGAGTACCGCACGGCGGTCGCCGGGACGGGTTCGGTGGTGCAGCAGGCGTCCGGCGTGGGAACGGTCGGCATTGTTTCCGAGCACAGCGCCGCCTTCCAAGTCGCCGGAACCATTGGCGCCGTCGAAGTGGCCGTGGGAGACGCGGTGACGGCCGGCCAAGCCCTGGCCACCTTGGACCCGACCGACCTGGACGAATCGGTCCAGACCGCCGAGGAAGAACTGGCCGAGGCAGAGGACC
>JAITKC010000346.1 GCA_031278665.1 Bifidobacteriaceae bacterium
CGCCCAATCCGACCTCGATCACGGCCACGTCGACCGGGGCGTCGGCGAAGGCGACGAACCCCAGCACGGTCAAGACTTCGAAGAAACTCATCTTCGGGCCGCCGGCGGCCGTCGACCGCTGGTCCACCAACTCGACCACCTGTTTGACCAGCGACCAGGCGTCGAGGAAATCCGACCGGCTGATCGCCTGGCCGTCGATGGCGATCCGCTCGCGCGCCGAAGTCAGATGCGGCGAAGTGAACAAGCCGGTGCGCAGCCCGTGCGCCCGCAACAGCGACTCGGCGATTCTGGCCGTCGAGGTCTTGCCGTTGGTGCCGGCCACATGGATCACCCGGTAAGTTCGCTGCGGGTCGCCCAATAAGTCGACGGCCGCGCGCACGCGGTCGAGCGTCGGCTCGAAATCGTGTTCGGGGGCGCGCCGGAGAATCTCCCGGTAGGCCGCCTCCATTTGGCCCTCGAGGGCCTCATCGGACCGAGCGGGCACTTCTCACTCCTCCGCCAACGAGTCGGGATAGGCCGTCACCGACAAGAACCGGGCCGGCAGGCGGACCAATTCGACCGGCCCGTGCGGCCCCTCGCCGTCGAGTTGCAGGGCGTCGCCCGGCCGGAGGGTGTACGAGTCGTCGCCGTGGGCGTAGACCATGGTCCCCTCGAGCATGTAGAGCAACTCCGTGCCGGAATGCTGGAACAGCGGGAAGACCTCGGATTCGTCGTCGAGGGTCACCAGCACCGCCTCCATCCGCTTGTGCGGACCGCGCAACGAGCCCAGCAACTCGTATAAGTGCCCCTGGCGCGAGCCTCGCCGGACTATCCGGGCGCCGTGGCCGGCCGGCACGAAGACCGCCTCCGATTCCACCGCGACCCCTCTGAACAGGGCGGTCACGGGCACGTCCAGGCCGTCCGCGAGGGCGGCCAGGGTGGCCAGCGAACAGGACGTCTGGGCGTTCTCGATCTTCGACAGCATGGCCTTGGAGATGCCGCAACGCGCCGCGGCCGCCCCGATTGTCAAGCCCCGCGCTTGGCGCGTCGAGCGCACCTGGGCGCCGATGGCGCCTTTCAACTGATCGTGCAGGGCTTCCGGCGATGCCGCCGGGGCGCGTCGCGCTTTGGGCCCGGCCGCGCTCCGCTCGCTTGGTTCGATCACCCGCCAATGATATGTCCGGCTTTGTCCGCCGCCTGTCCCCGGCCCGGCCCGGTCCGGACGCCTTGGCGCCGGCCAGCGAGCCTCGGCCCGAATCCATCCGGCCGGCCGTAGCATTCAGACCATGCGTTTCACCTGGCCCAAGGCGGCCGATGGCGACCACGGCGGCGAGCGCGCGGGCGACCAAGCCGAGGGCCGGGCCGGCGACCTGGCCGGCCACGCCCACGGTGGCCCAGGCGCGGGCGGCCCGGCCCGCCCGGCCCGGCCTGTGCGACTCGGCATCGGCGTGGTCATGGGGTTGTTGGTGGCGGCCACCGGCGCCGGGCTGGTCTGGCTGTGGCCGGACCGCGACGCCCTGCCGGAGCGGATCGCCTACCTCGACCCCAGCGCCGAGTGGGTCTACGGCACGGTCGCCAGGGTGGACGCCGACCCGCAGCCGATGATTGAGGGCGGCGAACTCGCGGCCGTCTTTGTCGACCTGCCCGGCCTGGCCGAACCCCAGCCGATCCACCTCAGCCCCGAAGTCCCGGCCGAGGACTTCTCCCCCGGCGACCGGGTCAAGTTGATGCGCCTGCCGGCCGCCGAGCAGACCGGCTCGCCCTATGTCTTCGCCGATTTCGTGCGCACCTGGCCGTTGGCTCTCCTGGCGGGGATCTTCGTGCTGGTCGTGTTCGCGGTCGCGCGCTGGAAAGGCCTGGCGGCCGTGGTCGGCCTGGCCGCGTCGCTCATGGTGGTCTGGCAGTTCCTGTTGCCCGCGCTGATCACCGGCAAGAACCCGTTGGCCGCCGGGCTGGTGACGGCCAGCGCGATCATGTTTCTGGTGGTCTACCTGGCCCACGGCGTGTCGATCAAGACCACCACCGCCCTGCTCGGGACCTTCGCCGGCGTCGCGGTGGTGGCGATGGCGGCCTGGTGGGCCATCCCGGCCACCCATTTGACTCCCCGCACCCATGAGGGGATGAGCCAGATGGCCTACCTCGCCCCGGCCGTCGATCTGCGCGGCGTGCTGCTCTGCGGAATGGTGCTGGCCGGCGTCGGCGTGCTCAACGACGTCACCATCACCCAGGCCTCGGCCGTCTGGGAACTGCGGGCGGCCGAGCCCGCCGCCACCCGGCGGCGCCTTTTCTCCCGCGGCATGCGGATCGGCCGCGACCACATCGCCTCGACTGTGTACACCATCGCCTTCGCCTATGTCGGCACCGCCTTGTCCCTGCTGGTTCTGGTCAACCTCTACGACCATTCGGCGGCCGACGTGCTGACCTTCGAGGAGGTGGCCGAAGAGTTGGTCCGCACGCTAGTCGCCTCGATCGGGCTGGTTCTGGCGATCCCCCTGACCACCGCCATCGGCGCGGCCCTGGCCGCGCCGCCGCGCCTCCCGGCCGCCCAACCGCCCGACCCGCCGCCGTCACCAGGGCGTCAACCCGCCCCAACACCACCGCCAACGCCTCGCGCGCAACCCTGACCGGCTACGCCCAGACCCTCGTCGAGACCGACAATTCTTCTGGTCGAACGCATCGAGACCGACAATTCTTCTGGTCGAACGCATCGACACCGACAATTCTTCTGGTCGAACGCATCGACACCGACAATTCTTCTGGCCAAACGCATCGACACCGACAATTCTTCTGGCGTTTCGCATCGACACCGACAATTTCTAGGAGCGCCTTTTGCGTTGCCGCAGGTCAGGCGGTCGCGACTGTTTTCAAGACCACAACAATTGTCGGTCTCGATTCAAAACACCACAACAATTGTCGGTCTCGATTCAAAACACCACAACAATTGTCGGTGTCGATGAGATGGGTCTGGGGAATGGGGTGATCACGGCCTGCCTGGCGGCGTCGCGCGGGCGGCGTCGCGCGACGGAACCGCGTGGCCGGGGCGGCGGCATCGTGCGGGGGCGTTAGAGTGGCCGGGTGAGCCAAGAGATGCGCCGCGAGGACCGGAAGGTGGACGGGCAAACCGAGATCGACGACATCCTCAGCCGTTGCGAGATCGGCCGGCTGGGGCTGTGGTCGCGCGGCGAACCTTATGTGCTACCGCTGCACTTCGCCCATGTCCGGGTCGACGGCCGGCTGGAGATTTACGTCCACGGCGCCGGCGAGGGCCGCAAGATCGAGGCGATCGGCGACGGCGCGCGCGCCTGTTTCGAAGTCGACCGGCGCGTCCAGTTGGTCGACAACCCCAAGGTCTGCCAGATCGGCGCCGACTTCGAGTCGGTGATCGGCTGGGGGCGGATCGAGGTATGCCGGGACCCGGACCTGGCCCGCCGAGGCCTGGTCGCCCTGCTCGACAAATACGTCCCCGGCCGCTCGGGCGAGTTGGAGGCGCGCGCCGTCAAACTCGTCACGGTGCTGCGACTGGTCTTGGAT
>JAITKC010000363.1 GCA_031278665.1 Bifidobacteriaceae bacterium
CTCGAGGGCCTGGTCCGGTGACCGGGTTCTGGGCCGCCCACGCCTGGGTCGGCGACCGGTTACGCCGTGAAGTTAGGATCGCCGCCGACCGACACGGCCGCATCGCCGAGGTCGCCGCCCCGGCGCCGGCCCGGCCGGGCGACCGGGTGCTTGGGGGAGTGGTGTTTCCAGGCGCCGTCAACGCCCACTCGCACGCCTTCCACCGCCGCCTGAGAGGCCGCACCCATGGCCCGGACGGCCGGGACGCCGGCTGGCGACCCGGCGACGCCGGCCGGGGCGGCGACTTCTGGACTTGGCGGCGGGCGATGTACCGCGAGGCGGCCAAACTCGAACCCGCCAGTTATGAGCGGTTGGCGACGGCGGTCTACGCCGAGATGGTGGTCGCCGGATGGACCGGCGTGGCCGAATTCCATTACCTCCACCACCGCCCGGACGGCTCGCCCTACGGCGAGCCCCACGCCATGGAGTTGGCGCTGGCGCGCGCGGCGCGAGCCGCCGGCATCCGGCTGACCCTGCTCGACGCCTGCTATCTGGCGGGCGGGTTCGACCAGCCGCTGGAGGCGGGCCAGCGGCGGTTCGGCGACGGCGACGCGGCCGGCTGGCTGAACCGGCTGGGCCGCTTGCGCGGCCGGATCGCCGCCGAGTTCGCGCCAGACCAGGTGATCGTGGGCGCCGCGTTGCACTCGGTGCGGGCGGCGCCCGAACGCGAACTCGCCGTCATCGCCGCCGAATTGCCCCCCGACTTGCCGCTTCACGTCCATCTGTCGGAGCAGCCGGCTGAGAACGAAGCCTGTTTGGCGGCCACCGGGTTGACGCCGACGGGCCTGTTGGCCAGCCGCGGATTGGTCTGCGAACGCCTTTCGGTTGTCCACGCGACCCACCTGACCGGGCAGGACATCGCGCTCCTGGGGGCCTTCGGCGTGACGGCGGTGCTCTGCCCCAGCACAGAGGCCGACCTTGGAGACGGGATAGGCCCGGCCCGGGCCTTGGCGGACGCCGGCGCGGCGCTGGCGCTCGGCAGCGACCAGCAGGCCGTGGTCGATCCTTTCGCCGAGGCGCGCGCGCTCGAATACGGCCAGCGTCTGGCCTCGGGTCGGCGCGGGCTGTTCAGCCAGCCGGATTTGGTCGCCGCGCTCGGCGTTGGCGGCGCGCGCGCCGCCGGCCGCTCGGCGCCGCCATCCGGGGACCCGGCCGGCGGGATTGGCCCCGAGCCGGCGCAGGAGCGCCGGGCGGCGGCCGGCGGGGCGAGCGCGGGCGGTTTGCCGGGCGCCGGCCAGGCCGGCGTGTTGCGGGTCGGCGCGTGGTGCGACCTGGTCGCCGTCGACGACGGCGGCGTCCGCACCCAGGGAAGCGCGCCGGAACAACTGATCATGTCCGCCACCAGCGCGGACGTGGCCGTCGTCGTAGTCGGCGGGCGGGTTGTGGCCGAACGCGGCGTCCACGTCGAATTGGGCGACGTCGGCGCCCTGCTGCGGGCGGCGATGGTGCCGTGAGCAGTTTCGCGATAACCGGCGTCGGCGAATTGACCACCGAGGACGTCGAAGGCCGGGTGCTGCGCGACGCGGCGGTCGTGGTCGAGGGCGAGCGCGTCGTCTGGATCGGCCCGTCGGCCCGGGCGCCGGCGGCGGACCGGAGTTTCGACGCCGCCGGGCGGGCGCTGCTGCCGGGCTGGGTGGACTCGCATTCGCACATCGTCTTCGACGGCGACCGAGCCGATGAGTTCGAGGCCCGGATGGCCGGCCGCCCATACCAGGCGGGCGGGATCGCGGCGACGGTCGCGGCGACGCGCGCGGCATCGGACAAACGTCTTGAGGCGTTGGCCGCCAAACGGGCCCGCGAGGCGGCGCTCCAGGGGACCACCTGGCTGGAAACCAAAACCGGCTACGGGCTGAGCGTCGAGCACGAGGCCCGCTGCGCCCGGGTGGCGGCGCGGGTGGCCGATGACGTGACCTTCCTGGGGGCGCACCTGCCGCCGCCGGGGGTCGACGTCGACGAGTACGTGCGACTGGTGACCGGGCCGATGTTGGCGGCGGTGGCCCCGTTCGCCGGCTGGGCGGACGTCTTCTGCGAGCGCGGCGCCTTCACGCCGGAGCAGTCGCGGGAGGTCTTGACGGCGGCCCGGGCCGCCGGACTGGGGCTGCGGGTCCACGGCAACCAACTCGGGCCCGGCCAAGGCATCGCCCTGGCCGTCGAACTCGGCGCGGCCAGCGTCGACCACTGCAATCACGTCGGCCCGGCCGATCTCGACGCGCTGGCCGGCTCGTGGACGGGCGGCGGGCGCGGCACGGTCGCGACGCTGCTGCCGGCCTGCGACCTGTCGACGCGCGCCCCCTTGGCGCCGGCGCGGGCCCTGATCGACGCCGGGGTGGTGGTCGCGATCGCCTCGAACTGCAATCCCGGCACCTCCAACACCAGCTCGATGCCGTTCTGCGTGGCCACCGCGGTGCTTCAGATGGGGCTCAGCGTCGCCGAGGCGGTGCGCGCCGCGACCTGGGGAGGCGCCGCGGCGCTGGGGCGGGAAAGCGGCGACGGCGCGATCGGCTCGATCACGCTGGGAGGCCGGGCCGACCTCCAACTACTCGACGCCCCGTCCGCCGCCCATCTGGCCTACCGGCCGGGAATGGCGCTGACCCGGGCGGTCTGGAAAGCCGGGCGACGCCTCGACGGCGGCGGGACCGGCTCGCCGCCGCGCCACCGCCGGGCTGAATCTGTCCGCCCGGAAGTCTGACTTGATCAGTCTTCGGCCTGGTCGCGGGCGGGCGGATGACCTTTGGTCGGGGGTGTCGGGGTTGCGGAACGCGTCTGGACCGGTATTATCGGCAAGATGAAGTCAGGGCTCCGGTTCGGTGCCCGCCTTTGCCCAAGGAGAATTAAATGAGCCCTCGTCGAACCCCTCGCAAACTCTTTCTAGCCGTTGCCGCGACCACATCGTTGTTGGTCGGCGCGGCGGCCGGCCCCGCCCTGGCGGACACGCCGCCGCAAGAGGCGCTGATCGCGGCCCTCGCGGCGACGCCGTCCAGTATTGTCTCGATCGACGTCAAAGCGCCGAATAACGCGATCATGTCGGAGTCGGCCGTGTTCGGCGACTTCCCCCGCAACGGATCCGACTATTTGGTGCTTTCGACCGGTCTGGCCGCAATGGTGGTGGGCGGTTCGCGCGAGGTCGAGGCCAGCACCAACTTCTTTAACAAGGATGGCGTCGACAAACACGACTTGACCCAGTTGACCGTCAAGATGGCCCCGCCGCCGGCGGCGAGTTGCTTCGTGTTCGACTTCCAATTCCTGTCCGAGGAGTACCCCGACTTTGTCGGTGAATAGTACAATGACGTG
>JAITKC010000004.1 GCA_031278665.1 Bifidobacteriaceae bacterium
GGAGCGTTGCGACGAGGCGGTCGCGGTCTGGGACAACCTGTTGGCCACAAGCCGATCGCAGATGTTCCTTTATCAGCGCCGCCTGACGATGAGCGACGGTCGTCGATTCCGCGACGCCATGGCGGGCTCCGAGGAGCTTGAGGGCGACCGTTCAGACCGCCTTCGGGCGAATGTCGCCTATTACCACGGCTTGCCGGAGGCCTTGATCGGCGCCCACCGCCGGCGTTGGGAGGAACGACTGGCGACTGGACAAACCCGAGAGGCCTACGAGGCGAACGGCGAGTGGTTGTACAAGCGGGCCTTCTTCCGCGGCGACGTGACTGTCGATGAGATAGACAGGTTGATTCTTTACGGGGAAGACGTCGGCTACGCCGACCCCATCCGGTACGGGCTGCTCAGCCGCGTTTTCGCCAATCCGTTAGATCCGGAGGCGGCCGGGTGGGTTGACAGGCTCTGCGCTTTGCACCGGGCCGAGGTCCCTGGTCCTTCGGCTGAGGAAAAGTGGGCGGAAACTTGCCTGGCTTGGGTGTTAGAGGACTACGCCCGCTTGGCGGCCATCGCCAAGACGATCGACGATTGGCCGGGCGCGCACGCGAACTGGATCCCCATGGAAGTCCTGCTCAACCACCTGGGCCAGGCGGTCGCATATGAGCCGGCGCAGTGGCTTGAGCCATTCGAAGACGTCGAGCGGCGGTGGGTCGGCCATTGGCGAAACTGGTATGCCCGCGTAACCGCGTGACCGCGTAACCGCGTGATCGCGTGACCGCGTGACCGCGCCAAGCGGGGGGCGCCATGCGTAGCCAAGAGGCGTTGGCGGCTTACCGCGATCTGTCGGCCGGGCGCCAGGACGATCATTGGCTGGAGCCGATAGACGTCCGCGGCCATTTCCAAGACGGCGTCGAAGCTTTGGAGGGGCGCGAGGCCCGCCGGCGCCAACCCGCCGGACGGCGCGGCGTTCGGAGCGGCGCTCGGAGCGGGCGCCGGGGGCGCCTGCGGGGACGCCGGCGGGGTCCGAGGGGCGGGAGGGGCCTTGGCGTCAGTCGGATCGGTTGCGGGGTCTCTTAGGATTAGGTGGTGGCTAGCGGCGGCGAAGGGCTGAACCGGGGCCCGGATCGCGCCGGCGGCCCTGACGCCGGCGTCGGGGCGGACGGCGGCGGGGGGCGCCAAACGGCGGACGAGTGGCCGGCCGTCTCCGTCATCGTGCCCGTCCAAGACGAGGCCTACGCCCGCGCGGTGGTAGAAGGCCTGCTGGCCGATCCCTATCCGGGCGAGTTCGAGATCTTGCTGGCCGCCCCGCCGGCCGGCGGGCGCCCGGATGGCGACGATCCGCTCGCGTCGATCGCATCCGATCCCAGGGTCGCGGTGGTCCACGCCAAGTCGTCGTCCAAGGCCGCGTTGGTCAACGCCGCCGCCTTCGCGGCCCGCTATGCGATTTTGTCGCGAGTGCGCCGGGGCGGCGGAAACTGGGTCGAACTGCTGAAGCGGGCGGTGGCGGCGATGGAGGTCACCGGCGCGGACGTGGTCGGCGGGACGTGGGTGGCGTTCGGGTTGGGATCGGCCGAGCAGGCCATCTCGCGGGCCCTGAACTCGTCCCTGGGCGTGGGGCCCAGGCCGTCGCGGGCGGGAGTGGGCAAAGGTCCGGTCGACTCCGTCCGGATGGTGGCGATCCGGCGCGACGCCTATGAGCGGGCCGGAGGCCTGGTCGAGGCCTTCGCCGGCGCCCAGGACTGGGAACTTCAACTGCGCGTGCGGCGGGCCGGCGGAATGGTCTGGCTGGACCCGTCGCTGGCGCTGCGCGGGCGGACGCCGGCATCGGCGGGCGAATTGGCCAAACTGATGTTCCGCGCCGGGGCCTGGCGGCGCCGGGTGATCGCCGCCCACGCCAACACCTCGACCCCCCGCTATCTGGTGCCCCCGGCGCTGGTCGTCGTCTTGTTCTTGGCGCTGGCCGGCGCCGGCGCGGGCGGCCTGCTGGTCTCCCCGGGATGGTGGTGGCTGGCGCTGACGCCGGCGGCCTACGGGCTGGCGATGGCGTTGGGGGTGGCGGCGACGGCCCCGGGCCTGCGAGTCGGCGGCAAGATCCGGATGTGGTGGGCGGTCATGGTGATCCACCTGTCCTGGGGGGCCGGGTTCCTGGTCGGCCGGGGGCGGCGGCGTCAAGGCCGCGCCCGGACCGCCGCCCCAAGCTAAACCGACATCGACACCGGAACCGCGGCCGGCCCGAGGGGCTGAACTGGCCTCCCCGGCGGCCGCGCGGCGTCATCGGCGGCGGGCGGCTGGCCGGTTACGATTGGCGGGTGACCAAGCCTGCTGAGAGCCTCAAGGACTTCCCGGAGCCGGCGGCCCTACAAGGCCACGGGCCCGCCCGCGTGATCGCCCTTTGCAACCAGAAGGGCGGGGTCGGCAAGACCACCACCGCCATCAACTTGGGCGCGGCCCTGGCCGAATACGGACGCCGGGTCCTGATCGTGGACTTCGATCCGCAGGGCGCCGCGTCTGTCGCCCTGGGGGTCAACGCCAAAGAGGACCGGCCCACCGTCTACGACGCCTTGATGAGCCAGTCGGTGACGTTGGCGCAGGTCGTCGAGCCGACGGGACTGGCGGGGTTGGATGTGGCCCCGGCCAACATCGACCTCAGCGCGGCCGAGGTGCAGTTAGTCGGCGAGGTCGCCCGCGAGACCGCTTTGGCCCGGATGCTGCGACCGGTCCTGGACGACTACGACGCCGTGCTGATCGACTGCCAGCCGTCGCTCGGTTTGCTGACTGTCAACGCCTTGACCGCCTCGCACGGCGTCATCATCCCGTTGGAGACCGAGTATTTCGCGCTGCGCGGCGTCGCGCTGCTGGTCGAGACGATCGCCAAAGTGGCCGACCGCCTCAACCCGCGCCTGAAGATCGACGGCATCTTGGCCACTATGGTCGACACCCGCACGCTGCACTCGCGCGAAGTCCTGGACAGGGTGCACGAGGCCTTCGGCCCGCAGGTCTTCGAGACGGTCATCAACCGCACGGTCAAGTTCCCGGACTCGTCGGTCGCCGCCGAGCCCATCTTGACCTTCGCCCCGGACCACCCCGGCGCCCTCGCTTATCGGCGCCTGGCGCGCGAGCTAATCGCCCG
>JAITKC010000058.1 GCA_031278665.1 Bifidobacteriaceae bacterium
CCGCCAGGATCAGCACCCCGGCGATCTGAACCATCACCAGCAGCCGGTAGGGGCCGTCGTCGACGTCATAGGAGGACGCGAACCAGGTGAAACTCATCCAGGCCCACCAGACCGCGAAAAACACCATCGCGAAGCTGATCAGGGAACGGCCCGGGGCGCCCGCCGCGATGCCGTCGGCCAATTGGTCGACGGCCGAGCCGACCGCCACCACGAAGACCAAATCGAATAACAGCTCCAGCGGCGTCGAGGTGCGGCCGGCTTCTTGGATGGGGCGCGGGCGCATCGGGCGGCGCCAGCGAAAGCCCGGCCTTGGCGCGGCGGATTCGGACACGCCGTCAACTGTGGCACAACCCGGGGCGCCTGATCGGCCGCCGCGAAGGCGAGCCGAATTGTGAAACGCGGCCCGCCGGTCCGGGCGCGGGCGGCGCGCCGGCCGAAGTCCAGCCCGCGAAGGCGGTCGCCGGCGCCCGCCGAATAGCCGGGCCGGGCCCGAACCGAGCCGGGCGAACTGGCGGACGGGCCCTGTGGAATGCCGCCTTCGGCCCCGCCCGGACGCGAACTTGGCCGACGACTTGGGCAATCCCGCTGATTTCTACCTAAGGCCCGAGATATTTCCGCGATTTTTTGTGGCATCGGCCGGTAGCTTTGGGAATGGTTCCATCCACAGCCCCAGCGGCGGGATTCCGGGAGTAGGTTCATGCGGTCAGAAAGGGCACTGGTTCGGCGCGTTGGCGCCGGCCTGATTGGTCTCACTCTGGTTGGCGCGCTGAACGTGGCCGCCGCCGAGACCTCCGGCGCCGCCGCCGGATGCCAGCTACAGAGTTTGGTCGACAACGGCGGCCTGGTGGCCGTCCCCAGCGGATGCCAAGAGGACGGGCCGATCATGGTCGCCGACGGCGTCGAATTGGCCGGCGGGCCGGTCACGGTGACCGGCGGCTTCGTCGTCGCGGACGGCGCCTCTTTGACTTTGACCGACGACACGGCGTTGGTCGGACCGGTGACCGTCCAGGCGGGCGGGACTCTGCGGCTGACCGGCAGCGGCGCGGCGATCGACGGGGCGGTGTGGGTCCAAGGCTCGGCCGTCGCCCGGCTGGACGGGGTCGGCCCGGCCGGCGCGGCTATCACGGACCTGATCAACCAAGGTCTCACCGAAGTCGCCGGTCTGGTGCGACTGGGCCAAGAGGGGCGCGGTTTCACCAGTGTGGCCGACGGCTCGGGCAGTTTGGAGATCGCCCCGCTGGCGGTTGGCTCGCGGCTGTGGCTCGAGCGCCCGGCCGCTCCGGTGATCGTAGCGCGCCTGGTCGACGGCACGTTTGGGCCAGCCGGCCCGGAGGCGGTCGTCTGCGACGCCGGTCTGTGCGTGACCGACACCGTGCCGGGCGCCAAATCCGACCGTTGGGTCAGGATCTCGCCGGCCGAACCGCCGACTGAGCCGACGCCGTCGGCCAGCCCGTCGGCATCGCCCAGCCAGGGTCCTGCGGTCACGCCCGCCGAAACGTTGGGCGAGCAGATCGGGCGGGTCGGCGACGGCGGCGTGATCAGGCTCGAGGCCGGGACGGTGGCGACCGAGCCGGTGGTGGTGGCGGACGCGGACGGCGGGCCGATCTCGATCACCTTGACCGGCGGCCCGGTCCGGCGCGGGCACGCGGGCACTTTGTTCCAAGTTCCGGCCGGCTCGACCCTGGTTCTGCGGGACATCGACCTAGACGGGTCCTGGTCGGGGTCGACCGACCCGGACGGGGCGATTGTCGAGATCGCCGCCGGCGGCGCCGCGATCCTCGACACCGGCGCGAGTGTCGGCCCGAATCAGTCATTCGGGATAGTCAACTCCGGCACCTTGAACATCGTCGGACCCGACGCCGCCATCTCCAACTGCCACCTCGACGCGGCCGCCGTGGCGGCGTCGACAGCCGGCGAATCCGGGCCGGTCGGCGGGGCCGGGGTGTGGAACCGGGCCGGCGGAGTCTTTTGGATGAGCGGCGGGGTGATCGAGTCCAACACGGTCGTGGCCGGACCGGACCAGGTCGCGTTCGGCGGCGGCGTCCTCAACGCCGGCTCGATGCGCCTGGCCGGCGGTTCGGTGTCCGGCAACCAGGTGGACGGCGGCGGCGGCGGGGTGGCCGTGGTCCGCGAGCCGGGTTCGGACTTCGGCGGCCGGTTGGACATCGGCGGCGACCACAAAGCCGTGGCCGGCGCCGAGTTGCCGACTATCAGCGCCAACAGCGCCGAGTTCGGCGGCGGCCTGGCCGTGGTCGACCAGGGCGAATGGGGCGGCGCCGAGCCCGCCTTGCCGGCCGCGGTGGTGCCGGGCGACGTGCCGGCGGTGATCGTCGACCAGGGATCGCTGACCGGCAACAAGGCCGCCGAGACCGGCGGCGCGGTGATGGCCTACGGCGGGTCGGCGGTTGGCCTGGAGGGCCCGGCCACCGTCACGGCCAGTAACGCCGCCGGAGTGTCCGGCACAGACGGCATCGCCGTCGAGGACGCCTATTTGCGCGTCTCCGGCGATATCCAAACCGAGTCGGGTGGCGGCGTGGCTCTCCTCAAACAAGGCTGGCCCTTGATTCTGACCAGCGGATTCACCGGCAACGGCCAGTTGGTCATCGAGAAGGTCGACGGACTTAAGGCCGGCCAGTCGCTGGCCGCCATCCAGTTGGAGGACCCGACCGCGACGCTGTCGCCGCAGGCGGAGGCCGCAATCGTCTTCGCCATCGAAGGCCTCGAGGTGAGCATGGCGCAAGAAGAAGGCGGACAGTTACTTCTGCACGGGCGCCTGGCGGGAACCGACGCGGGCTTCGAAGCGTCGGCCAGCCCGACGCCGACTAAAGCCGTTCCGACGCCGACCAAAGCCGTTCCGACGCCGAGCCAGGCGGCCCCGACCCCGACCAGAGCCGTTCCGACCCCGACCAAATCCGTTCCGACGCCAAGCGCCAAGGCGCCTGGCACGCCGAGCGCCCAGCCGCCGTCGAGCGCCGCGCCGAGTCCCACGCCAACCCAATCTTGGGCGATCCCGGAAGACGAGCCGACTGCGCCCCCGGCCCCGACGGCCTCCGCCGGCCGGATGGACCCGACCGCGTCCTCGTCGACTGGCGGCGGTTCAAGTCAAGCCGACCCGGTCGGCGTGACCGGCAGCCTAAGCCCGTCGGCGTCGGCGGCGCCGACCGCCTCGGCGAGCGCCGGTTCCTCGACCGGGCCCGGCCTGACGGCCGGCGGCGGCTCGCCTAGCGCCGGTCTGGGCGTCGAGGAGGGCGAGAACGACGCCACCAATCTGAGCGCGCCGGAGCCGCCGGCCGGCATGTCGTCCAAGACGATCGGCTTAGGGCTGATGGCGATCGGCATTTTCGGCCTGGCCGGATTGGGCGTCTACGTGATGCGTCGCGGCGGCTTCTTCGCCGCCTGACCGCCAAGGGGCCGGCTGGGCCGCGGGATCGGCTTCCCCGGCTGTCGCGCCCGTGCCCGGCGAAGTGGGGCACCGGCGCAGCAGCCGGATCAAGCCGCTGGACGAAACTAGCACAGAAAGTGTGACCTGGCTCACAATCCGGTGGGTGGATTTGCTCATCGACGGCGCCCGGGCCGCCCTGTAATCCGGGCTGGGGCGCTGGTTGGCCGGGGCGGAGGTGTCCGGTGGACGGTCAACCACGACCGTCCACCGGACCGAGCCGACTCCCGCGGGCGCTGGTGACGCGGCCGAGTGGGCGGACACTGGCCGCCGACGCGCTCGCGTGGCGGGGATACCCCCCGGAACCGGACCACGCGGGGAAGGCGGAAACCCGCACAGTCCTGAACCTGGCCGAGGATGTCGGCTCTGATCAATAACCCTCGGGGGGCCAAAACTCGGCCTTGAGCCGGGTGTTCAGCCCCGAAGGGAGATTTTGGCAGATCTTCAGTTGTTCCGGCCGGTCCGGGCGGGGCCGGCCGGTCTGGGCGGCTGGGGCGTCAGTGGGCGTGGTGGCGCCAATCGGTACAAGGCCCGGAGGCGTCGCAGAAGGGGCCGTTGGCGGTCGAGCCGCAGCGGCACAGGGCAGCCCTGGTCTCCGGAAGCTCTTTTCCATTGTCGGCGATCAGAACCTCACCCTCCAACCAAAGCGGCTCGCCGTCCGCAGTGCGGACGGTCGCCGGCGCGTGGCCGCGCTCCGACTCGCGGGCGCGGTCGGTGAACTCGTAGTGCAGGGCGCCGGACGGACAGCGGCGGATCACCCGGGCGATCTCATCGGCGTCGCCGGCGTCCGGCAGAACCCAGGGGCGGCGTTTGGTGTCGAAGACGGCCGGAATCGAACGCACGCAGACGCCGACGTGCAGACAGCGCCCGAGGTCGAAGCGGACGGTGATCTGGTCGCCGTAGTAGTCCTTGGCGCCGGCTTTCGGGGCGGCGGCTTCGGTCGCGGTCATCTGACTGCCTCGCTTTCGATATTCGGCGGCTAATGGGCGCCCGGCAGGCCGAAGGCGGCGCGCCGGTCGGCCGGCACCAGGTCCTGATAGTCCGGGTGGGTCTCAATGTAGTGGCGCACGAACGAGCAATACGGCTCGACCGCCAGATTCTTGGCGCGGGCGTCGTCCAGGGCGGCCCGGACCAACACCTGGCCGAGCCCGCGGCCGGAAAGCTCCTCCGGGACCTCGGTGTGGACAAACCGGACCACGCCGGGGGCGAGCTGATATTCGGCGATCGCCACCACGGCATCGTCGGCCAACAACTCGTAGCGGGCGGCGGCGGCGTCGTCGCGGACGCTCAATTTGGGACTGTCGGCCATTTGAACTCCTGGGTTGCGCTAGTCGCGGCGGTGGAAACAATCTCCAACTTTCACCTATAGCGGACATCTGTCAAACGCGAGCCGATTCGGGCTTATGCTGTGGACCGCGCGAGGGCTTTCAAGGGCTAACATCAAAGTTGCGGCAGCCGTCTGCGCGGGCGCGCCAATGGCGCGCGCCGGTGGAAGTATTTCAGCGTTGGTCGGGGCCTGCCCTCAAAGGTCATGAAAGGTGTGAACGATGGAACCCATGAATGTCGACCAGATTGTCGCTTGGCTGAAGCTGAACCCGCAGCTTCGCGTGGCCGAGTGCCTGGCCGCCTGGACCCATGGAGACATTCGGTGAGCGATCTGATCCTGCCGCACGTCGGCTTCGCCCGCCAAGTTTTGGAGGAGGGGCCGCCCGGCCTGCCCTACCCCTTTGTGCGGCGGGCCCAGATCGCGGCCCTGCCCTCGGTGCCGCAAGAGAACACCATCGAGGCGCCGACTTTCCTGATGGACATGGGTTTGCGGCGCTGGCGCGACCCGCAGGTGTTGTTCAAGGGGTCGCTGGCCAAACAGCCGGCCCTGAAAAAGGCCTGGGCGCTGGCGGCCGACAAACAAGACGAGGCGCTGGTGTTGCAAACGCGGGCCTGGGAGTCCGACCGCCGCCAAACTCATGAGATCAGCGCCGATCTCGAGTCGTTGACCATATTCACAGGCGACGACGCCGCCGGGTCGGCTTTCGCCCAGCTGCTCGACTCGGCCGTCAAGCCCTTCGACACGCCGCGTTTGGCGACCGCGGTGGCGACGATGATGTCGATGACCGACCCGCGCCGGTCCTATGAGCTGCTGCAGCGGGCCGCCTCCCTGACCACCAACCCGGTTTCGCGTTTCTTGGTCGACCTGCGGATCGTGGCCTTGCTGATCAAGCGGTTACACGACTACGAGGCGGCGTTGTCGCTGATCAAAGACTTGACCAAAGTGGCCAGTTCGGCGCTGCGGCACTACGTGGTGTCCGACGCCGACGCCGAGGCGATGCAGGTGCTGCTGCTGAACTTGCGGGCGCTGATCGAAATCCGCCAGGACCGCCTGTTCGAGGCGGTCACCACGATGGAGCGGGCGCAGGCGCAGATGCCGGACGACGGCTTTGTGATGGTGCCGACGGATATGGCGGACCGCTACCGCGCCCAGGTCAGGATCAACGTCGCCCAGTCCTTGTGGGTGGCCGGGCGAGAATCGGAGGCGGTGGTCCAGATCAACCGGCACGCCTCGATCACCCGCGGCGAGCATCCCTACTCGTTGTCCGAGGCGTTGCTGGTGGCGGCGTACTTGAATGAGCTGGCCGGACAACACTCGCTGGCGCTGTCCTATTGTCTGGAGGCCGAACGGCAGTTGATGCGAGAAGGCGCTCCGACCCGTTTGGCAATGTGCCGGCGGGTCGCGGTGGCGGCTTTGAACGGGATGGGCAAGCGGGGGCGGGCCGAGAAACTGGCGCGGGCCATCCCCAGGGACGTGCTTGGGGAGAGGTTCCTTGTCTGAATCCGAAGACGGCAAACAAGATCGGGTCGATCCCAGGACCAAGCCGCACGCGGTAATCCACCAGGGGATCCCGGCCGGCGGACTGCGCCCGGAAACCGGCTCCGGCGCGGCCGTGGCGCCGGCGCGGACCGGGCGCTATCCGCGCACCGGCGGCTACCCGGCCAGCGGGGCCTACCCGCGCAGCGGCGCCTACCCGCGCACCGGCGAGGCGCCGAGGCGCCTGATCCGGACCGGCCCGCCCTATTCCGCCGCCGACGCGGCGCCGACCGGCGGGGCCATCCGCCGCACCGCCCGCGTCGCCATCGTGGACCAGGAGACGCTGTTTCGCACTATGGTGGTCGATGCCCTGGCCGAGGCGCCCGACCTCAAAGTGGTGGCCTCGCTCGACTCGGTGGCCAAGGCCCGCGAGGTCCTGCCCGGCCGGGTGGACCTGCTGATCACCGATGTGGAACAGCGCGACGGGTCGGGCGCGGTCCTGGCGGCGGAGTTGCAGCGGGCCGACCCGCGTCTCCGCGTCATGATCATGACCAGGCACGACGTCACCTCGTTGATCGCCTCTAGCCGGCGCCATTTGCGCCGGCCCTGGGTGGGACTGTCGAAGCTCAGCAACATCGGCCGCGACGGGCTGGTCGAGATGGTCCGCCGGGTGGCCATGGACGTGCCGCAGTCGCACGCCCCGAACGTCGATCGGCGCGACCCGTTCGCCGGTTTGACGGGCCAGCAGATGGCGGTGTTGCGGCTGATCGCGGACGGGTACACGAATCAGCAGGTGGCCGAACAACTCGGTTTGTCGCGTCGAACGGTCGAGAACCACCTGCTCGCCATCTACCGGAGTTTGGACATCGCCGACGAAGAGGTCAACCCAAGGGTGGCGGCCGCCCTGCTGCTGTTGTCCAAGACGCTCAACCTGTGAGCGGCGGAGCCGGCCGGTACGCGCCGTCGCCGTCGAGCGACCTGCACCTGGGCAATTTGCGCACGGCCGTGGTGGCCTACCTGGCGGCCCGCGGCGGGGGTCTGGCCTTCCGGATGCGGCTGGAGGACCTGGACGAGCGCTGCCGCCCCCATTTCGCGGCCCGCCAATTAGACGACCTCGCCTCCTTGGGCATGGTTTGGGACGGGCCGGTGATGCGCCAATCGGAGCGCCTCGACGTCTACGAGGCGGCCATCCGGCGGTTGGCCGGAAGGGGGTTGACCTATGAGTGTTTCTGCTCACGCCGCGACATACTCGAGGCGCCGAGGGCGGCGCACCACCCGCCCGGGACCTATCCGGGCACCTGCCGCGACCTCGGCGCGGCCGAGCGCCGCCGGCTCGCCGCCGTCAAACCGCCCGCCATTCGTTTGCGGGCCGAGGTCGGCCGGTTCGCGGTGACGGACCGCTTGGCCGGCCGCGTCGACCAGCCGGTCGACGACTTCGTCCTGCGCCGGGCCGACGGCGTCGTGGCGTACAACCTGGCGGTGGTGGTGGACGATGCCGCGCAGGGAGTCACCGAAGTCACCCGCGGCGACGATCTGCTCGCCTCGTCCGGCCGCCAGGCCTATCTGGCCGAACTGCTGGGGCTCGCCCCAGTGCTCTACTCGCATGTGCCGCTGGTTTACGCGGCCAGCGGGCGGCGGCTGTCGAAACGCGACGGCGCCTTGGCCGGACGGGCCTTGTTCGACAGCCAGGGCGGGCCGGCCGGGGTGCTGGCCCTGATCGCCCGCTCGCTCGGCCTGGCCGCCCCGGCGGGGGGCGGGGCGCCGGCGGGCCCGGATTCGGCGTCGGCGGTGCGGGCCCCGGTCGAGGCGGGCTGGGACGCGGCCTCGGCGGTGCGGGACCCGGCCGGGGCGGGCTGGGACGCGGCCTCGGCGGTGCGGGGCGGGGGGCGCGGCATCGTCGAAGCCAAAATCTTGATGGGAGAACTGGTGGCGCGGTTTGACTGGGAGCGCCTTGAGATTGGACCCTGGACGGCATGACGCGACGGGTTTGGCGATGGTTGCTGGCGGCGCTGGCGCTGGCGCCGCCGGCGTTGTTCGTCGGTTTGGTGACGGCCCAGACCGTCTACCCGTTCGGCCCCCACGAGGCGGTCTACGAGGTGACCGCGGACTCCCGCCTGACTGTCGACCTGGGGCCGATCGGCGCCCTGGTGATGCCGAGCCCGGCGCCCTGGCCGGTCGGGTTCCTCGGCGCGCGCGTGTCGGTTGGGCCCATTCCGGCCGAATTGGCCAGCGCCGATATTCCGACGGTCGCCACTTTGGCCCGCGATCTGACCGAATACGGGCAGGCCTACCTGGGGATCGACCAGACGTTGCGGCAAGCGGCGATCGGTTTGGCGGCCGACGCCTTGCTTCGGGCGGGCATCATCTGGTCGGCCGGCCTGACCGCCTTGGTGCTGGTCTTGGCGCTGCTCGGACGGGCCCGGAGGACGCAGTTGACGATGTGGCTGGGCCGCCGGCGGGTTTTGGCGTCCGGGACGGCGGTGGGGGCGGCGGTGGTCGGCTTGGCCGTGGCGACCGGTCTGATTTGGTCGGCCAAGCCGGTGGCGGAGCCGCCGGCCGAGCCCCTGTTGGAGGGGACGCCGTTGGCCGGAGCCCATCTGACCGGCCGGCTCGGTCAATTG
>JAITKC010000059.1 GCA_031278665.1 Bifidobacteriaceae bacterium
GTCCAACAGGCCCGCCGGCGGCTCCCAGAGCAGGGCCTTGACCGGATGGCGGTATTGGCGCTGTAACAACACCCGCCCAGCCGCGTCGACCGCGATGACGCCGGCCGCGCCGGGGTGGGCCATGTACTCGCGCCGGATCGAGACGCCGCCGGGCAAAGTCACCTGGTCGGCCACGACATCCCAAACGCGGCCCCGGAAAACCGTCTCCGAGGCGGTCACCGGATAGGCGACGGCTTGGTCGCGGACGTCCGCCGGGGCGCCGGCCGAGGCCGCGTCGCTCACGGCTCGACCTCCAACAGCCGGGACTCGGCCTGGCGCGCCAAGGCCGCCCCGATCAGCCCGGCGAACAGCGGATGCGCCCGGGTCGGCCGCGACTTGAACTCCGGATGGGCCTGGGTGCCGACGTAATAAGGGTGCGCGGCCGGGTCGAGTTCGACGAACTCGACCAGCGAGCGGTCCGGCGACCAGCCGGAGACCCGCATCCCGGCCGCCTCCAATCGGTCGCGGTAGGCGTTGTTGACCTCGTAACGGTGGCGATGCCGCTCGGACACCCGAAGCGAGCCGTACGCCCTGGCCACCTGAGACCCGGGCGCCAACTCGGCATCGTAGGCGCCCAAACGCATGGTGCCGCCCACGTCGCCCTCGCCGGCGACGATCGGCCGCTGTTCGGCCATCGTCGCGACCACCGGGTCGGGGGTGGCCGGGTCGAACTCGGTCGACGAGGCGCGCTCCAGGCCAAGCGCGTGGCGGGCGAACTCGATCACCATACACTGCAGGCCGAGGCACAGCCCGAGCGCCGGGATGGCGTTCTCGCGGGCGAAACGCAGCGCCCCGAGCTTCCCCTCGATCCCCCTGATGCCGAAACCGCCGGGCACCACGACGGCGTCGACATCGGACAACTGTTGGCGGGCGCCGGACGGGGTCTCGCATGTGTCGGAGGCGACCCAGCGGATGTCGACCCGGGCGTTGTGGTGGAACCCTCCGGCCCGCAACGCCTCGCAAACCGACAGGTAGGCGTCCGGCAGGTCGATGTACTTGCCGACCAGCGCCACCGTGACGACGTGGGCGGGGCGGTGGACGCGCTCCAGCAACTGCCCCCAGCCGGTCCAATCGACGTCCCGGAAGGGCAGGCCGAGCCGCTGGATGACGTAGGCGTCCAAGCCGCCGGCGTGCAGCACCTTCGGAATGTCGTAGATAGACGGCGCGTCCGCGCAGGTCACAACCCCTTGACGGTCGACGTCGCACATCAGCGCGATCTTGTTGCGGATCGACTCGGGCAGTTCGCGGTCGGCCCGGCAGACTATCGCGTCCGGCTGGATGCCGATATTCCGAAGCGCCGCCACCGAGTGCTGCGTCGGCTTGGTCTTGAGTTCCTTCGACGGACCGATGAACGGCACCAGCGAGACATGGCAGAAGAAACAGTTGTCGCGCCCGACCTCCTGGCGGACCTGGCGGGCCGCCTCGATGAACGGCAGCGACTCGATGTCGCCGACGGTCCCGCCGATCTCCGTGATGATGACGTCGACCCGGTCCGACTCCTGGGCCCGCATACGGGCTTTGATCTCGTCGGTGATATGCGGGATGACCTGCACCGTGTCCCCCAGGTACTCGCCGCGCCGCTCGCGCGCGATGACCTTGGAGTAGACCTGGCCGGTGGTGACGTTGGCGGCGGCGCTCAACGGCACGTCTAGGAAACGCTCATAGTGCCCGATGTCGAGGTCCGTCTCGGCGCCGTCGTCGGTCACGAAAACCTCGCCGTGTTGGAACGGGTTCATTGTGCCCGGGTCGACGTTTAGATAGGGGTCCAGTTTTTGCATTGTCACCCTCAGGCCCCGCGACCTGAGCAGTTGCCCCAGCGACGATGCCGTCAGGCCTTTGCCCAACGAGGACGCGACCCCGCCGGTGACGAAGATATGTTGGACGGTTTGGTGGGACTCGCCGTGGAGGCTCGCGCGTTGCATCACGGGCTTCTAGTCTACCGGCCGGCGGCCCGCCGCCCGTGTAGCGACGCGGCCGCGTTCCGCTGTCAGCGTCACATTTTCCAAACCCGCCCGCCGCCGGGCCGAGGCCGGCGGCATCGGCCCGGCCGTTCCCGGCCGCACAGGCTATGGGGCCGCGGCCAGGCGCCAGCCGGCGGCGCGGGAGCGTTCGTTCCAGTAGCGGGCGTAGGCGCCGCCGGCGGCCAGCAGTTCGGCGTGGCTGCCGCGCTCGGCCACCCGGCCGGCGCAGTCCAGCATGATGATCTGGTCGGCGCCGGCGATTGTGGTCATGCGGTGGGCCACCACCACCAGGGTGCTGACCGACCGCAGTTCGCCCAGGGCTTCGGCGATGGCCTGCTCCGCCTCGGTGTCGAGCGCCGCCGTGGCCTCGTCAAGGAGCACAATCGGCGCCTGTTTCAGCAGCGCCCGGGCGATCGACACGCGCTGGCGCTCGCCGCCGGACAGGTTGGTCCCGCCCTCGCCGACGCGCGCCTCCCAGCCGCCGGGCAGGCGGCCCACGATCTCATCGACTCGGGCGGCCCGGCCGGCCGCCTCCGCCTCGGCCCGGCTGGCCCCCACCCGCCCCAGCGCGATGTTCTCCAAAATTGTCCCGTCGAACAGGTAAACGTCCTGAAAAACCGGG
>JAITKC010000076.1 GCA_031278665.1 Bifidobacteriaceae bacterium
AGCTTGAAGCCGGGGTTGCGCTCGAGTCCTTGGGTCGACACGGCGATGACCGCGACCTCGGGGTAGCCGGCCTCGGCTAGGGCTTTGCGCAATAGGCCGACGTAGTTGGTGGCGCGGCACATGCCGCCGGTCTGGGTGATCAACACCGAGGTCGCCGACGGGTCGGCGCGGCCGGAGGCGAACTCGGCCACCAACTGCCCGACCACCATGATGGCGGGATAGCAAGAGTCGTTGTTGACGTGCCGCAGACCAGTTTCGACGTCCTCCGGCCGGACTCGCCGCAGCACCCGCACTTTGTAGCCGGAGCCCTGGAAGGCCGCCTCCAATAGGGAAAAGTGGGCCGGCGACAGCTGCGGCGCGATGATCGTGTGGGTGGCCTTCATCGCCTTGGTGAACAGCCGCCGCCGAACCGCGTAGGAACCGGCCGTCGGCCCCGCGTCGGAACCGGCCGCCGGCCCCGCGTCGGCGGTTTGGCGGCTCGGCCGGGCGGCGGAGGCGCGGCCGGGCGGCGCGGCATCGGCGGCTTCGGACGCGCCGCCGGGAGCCGCGTTCCGTTTCGTGTCGGCGGCGGCGGCGAGCGAACGCAGACGGATGCGGGCGGCGCCGAGGTTGGAGATCTCGTCGATTTTCAGCAGGGTGTGGACCCGTCCGGCCGAATGCAGGATCTCCTGGACCTGGTCGGAGGTGATGGCGTCGAGCCCGCAGCCGAACGAGTTCAATTGGACCAATTCGAGATCGGACCTGGTCCGCACGGCGGCGGCGGCCTGGTACAGACGCGAGTGGTAAGCCCATTGGTCGCGCGCCCGCAGGGGGCGCTCGACCGGCGCCAAGTGCGCCACCGAGTCCTCGGTCAACACCGCCATGCCGAGCGAGGTGATCAGTTCCGCAATGCCGTGGTGAATCTCCGGATCGACATGGTAGGGCCGGCCGGCCAGAACAATGCCCCTGGTCCCCGTCCGCTCCAGGAAATCCAGCGCCTGGGCGCCGGCGGCGCGGACGTCGGCCGCGAAAGCCTCCTGTTCGGCGTAGCCGGCCGCCACCGCGGCCCGCGCCTCGTCCGGGGCGACTCCCCAGTCGGCCAACTCGACGGTCAGGCGTTCGGCCAGTTTGTCCGGCAGCGCCAAGTTGAAAAACGGATTGATCAGGCGCGCCGCCCCGTCTCTGATGGACTCCACGTTATTGGCGATCACCTGCGGATATGAGGTCACGACTGGACAGTTGAAGTGGTTGTCGGCGCCTTCGGCCAGTTCTCGCTCATAAGCCACCGAGGGGTAGAAAATAGTTCGCACCCCGCGTGCCACCAACTGTTCGATGTGACCGTGTACCAGTTTGGCCGGATAGCAGATGTTCTCCGAGGCGATCGAGTCCATCCCGGAGACGAATAGGTCGTGGCTGGAGCGCCCCGACAAGACCACCCGGAACCCCAATTCCGTCAAAATGGTGAACCAGAGCGGATAGTTCTCATACATGTTCAAGGCCCTGGGCAGGCCGATCGAGCCGCGCCGGGCCGCCTTTTCGGTCAGCCGCCGGTAGGCGAACAGCCGCTTGTATTTGTAGTCGAACAAGTTCGGCAGATCAGACTTGGCGCGCTCGCGTTTGCCGGCCCGCTCGCAGCGGTTCCCGGAGACGTGTTCGGCGCCGTCCGGGAACTCGGAAATGGTGCATTGGCAGTGGTTTTGGCACAGCCGGCAAGTTTCGGTGCGGGTCTTGACGGTCAAGGTCCGCAACGCCAGCGGCGGCGCCAGCCGCGACGGCGCGCCCGGGGTGAAGCGGGAGCGGGCGATCAGCGCCGCGCCGAACGCCCCCATCAAACCGGCGATGTCGGGCCGGACAACTTCCAAACCGGTCAGAAGTTCGAAAGCCCTAAGTACGGCATCGGACAAAAAGGTGCCCCCCTGGACCACCACGTGACCGCCCAACTGGGCCGGGTCGCGCAACTTGATGACCTTGTAGAGGGCGTTGCGGATGACCGAGTAGCTCAACCCGGCGGCGATGTCGCCGACTGACGCGCCGTCTTTCTGAGCCGCCTTGACGGACGAGTTCATGAACACGGTACAGCGCGAGCCCAGGTCGACCGGCGCGAATGAGGCCAGCGCGGCCTCACAGAACGCCTCCACGTCAAGCGACATAGTCTGCGCGAAGGTCTGCAGGAAACTGCCGCAGCCGGACGAGCAGGCCTCGTTGACGCGGATCTCGTCAATCGCGCCGTCGACGATCCGGAGGTACTTCATGTCCTGGCCGCCGATGTCGATCACCGATGTGACCTGCGGCGACAGGAACTCGGCGGCTCGGTAATGGGCCATCGTCTCGACTTCGCCGTCGTCGACGTGGAGGGCGGCGCGGACCAAGCCCTCGCCGTAGCCGGTGACGCAGGCGCGGGCGATTATCGCCCGGCCCGGCAGCGCCCGGCGAGCCTGGTTGACGATTTCGGCCGCCGCTTGGGCGATCGAACCTTGATTGAGGGCGTAATGGGTGTGGCAGATCCGGCCCTCGGAGTCGATCACGGCCGCTTTAATAGTGGTCGAGCCGGCGTCGATGCCGAGGAAACAAGCCCCCCTGACCTCTTCGGCCGGGACGCGTTCAACCCGGGCGAGGGCGTGCCGCCGGTCGAATTCGGCCCGTTCGGCCTGATCGTTGAACAGCGGGCGGAGCCGCCCGGCCGCGCCCGAGCCGCGCTGGTGAGTCTCGTGGGCGCGCCGGGCCAGGTCCTCCAGGGCCAGCGGCGCGGCATCGCCGGCCAGATGGGCCGCTCCCAAGGCGACCGCCAACTGGCCTTTGGCGGGCGCCGACAATTCGGTCCCGGTGTCCGCCAAGGCGCGCGCGAAGGCGGCCCTCAGCTGCGGCAGGAAGAACAGCGGGCCGCCCAACAGGACAACCCGCCCGCGGACCGGCCGGCCGCAGGCCAATCCGGCGATCGTCTGGGTGGCGACGGCCTGGAAGATCGACGCGGCCAGGTCCTCGTGTCGGGCGCCGTCGTTCAGGAGCGGCTGCAGGTCGGTCTTGGCGAACACCCCGCAGCGCGAGGCGATCGGGTAAAGCGTCTGGTAGCCGGCCGCCAAGGCGTCCAGCCCGGGCGCGTCGGTCCCCAGCAAAGTCGCCATCTGGTCGATGAACGCGCCGGTGCCGCCGGCGCAGGTGCCGTTCATGCGCTGTTCGACGACTGGCCTCAAGTAAGTGATCTTGGCGTCCTCGCCGCCCAGTTCGATTATCACGTCAGCCGCCGGGTCGAGCCGGCGGATCGCCTCCGTCTCGGCGATGACCTCTTGGACGAAGGGCACGCCCAGCGCCTCGGCCACGCCCAGCCCGCCCGATCCGGTTACGGCGACGCGGGCTTGGCGGCCGGGAAAGCGTTGCGCGATGCCGCCGATCAGTTTTGTCAGTTCGATTCGGACGTCGGCGTGGTGGCGCCGGTAATCCTCGAATAACGTGGCCGCCCAGGCGCCGCCGGCCGGGCCGGCCGGCTGGGCCGGGGCGCCGACCTGGGCCGGGGCGGCGGGCTGAGCCGGGGCGGCGGGCTGGGTTAAGACGGTTTGCGCGGCATCGGGCCGGCGGCCGGGAGCCGCGGGGCTCTCGAGAAGGACGGCCTTGACCGTGGTCGAGCCGATGTCCACGCCCAAGAGCAGCGGCGGGTCGGCGCCGGGCGATCCGGGCCTGGGCGCAACGGCGGGGCCGGGAGCCTGGGGCGGGGCGCTCACGCAACCTCCCCGGGCAGCGGATTGGTCAAAATGAAACGCATTGTCGGCGTCATCAGCGCCACCACCTGGGCCGGGCTGAGGCGGGCCAACATCGACTGGGCGTCGAACTGGCGCTGAAGCGCTATCGCGCCCATAAATCCGACCATCAAACGCAACCGCAGCTCCGGGTGGTCCACGCCCATCTCGGAGACCAGCGGCTCGCCCACCCAGGTGTACATGAACCGCGCCATGGCGCGGGCCGCGGCCATGTCGTGTCCGGCCTCGAGGATTATGGCCGTCAGGGCCTGGGCCACCGCCGGCGTCTCCCAAAGTTTTACATACATGGTGGCCAGTCGTTCGACCGGGTCTTTGTCGGAGGTCCGGAACTCGACCAGGGCCGGCATGTCCGCCTTCAGCGGCACTTCGATGGCGGCCTCGAAGAGCCCCCGTTTCGAGTTGAAGAAGTGGGCGATCAGCGCCGGGTCCACGCCCGCGGCATCGGCGATGGCGCGCAACGAGGTCCTGGCGTAACCCCGCCGCGAGAATTGGTCGCGGGCGTGGGTCAGGATTGTTTGAGCCGTGGTGGTCGGCCCCGGGCGGCGCCCCAGCCGGTGCTGGTCGCCGGACTCGGCGGCCGCGCGCGGGGACGGGCGCTCGGGCGCGCCGCGAGGTCCCGGGGTTCGCGCCTTGGGCATTTGGCGCTCCTTACTGCTTGGGGACGGCCGGAACGGCTCCGGCCAGAGTATCTCAACACGCAGTGAATTACCAGGCCCCGAGCGGCCCCGCCCGGCCCCGCGCCCGCCCGGCGCCGCGACCACTTCGCCATCGACCCGCGAGACGAGGCGACCTTCGACGCCGCGCCCGACCCGGACAAGATCGACGCCGCCGGACGGGCGGGCTTAGACATCCAGGCGCCCGCCGCCTGGGCGTCGAAACCCCCGGGCGGCGGCGTTGGCTAGGCAACGCCGCCGAGTTCGGGGATGATGGTAAGGGTGTGGCGCCCCCAGCCGGCGGGTCGGCCCGCCGCCAAGTCACCGCAGCTAGGAGGTCTCCGATGAAATCGAACCGGTTGGCCGCCCTGGCGGCCTGCGCGGCCGCCGTGTTGGCGGCCGGCGCCTGCGCCGGCGGCTTGGACCCCGGCGCATCCGATGGCGCGGACCCGGCCGGCGGTTTCGACGACGACGGCTGCGTCCACGTCGTGGCGGCGGTCTCGTCTGAGAAGGTCAACCTGTTCGCGGAGTTGGCCGAGGCGTTCAAGGACTCCAGCCAGGCCGCCGCCCTGGACGCCTGCGCGACTATCCGGCCGGTCGATGTGACCTCGGGCGACGCCACGCGCCACCTGTCGGCCGGCGGCGACTGGCCGACCACCGAGGACCGCGAGCAGTGGCCGGCGCTGTGGTCGCCGGCCTCCATGGTCTGGGTCGACCGGGTGGCCGCGGCGGCGTCGCCGGCGCTGGTCGAAGGCGCCAAGTCGTTCACCCACACCCCGGTGGTGCTGGCCATGCCGGAG
>JAITKC010000093.1 GCA_031278665.1 Bifidobacteriaceae bacterium
GTGCTGATCCTGGCGGCCGGGCTGGTCCAGGCCTTCCGCGACTTCGACTGGACGGCCGGGACTATCGGCTACGTCGTCATGCGGGCGTCTCAAATTTGTCTCTGGCTGCGGGCCGGCCACGCCGACTCGGACCGCCGGCCGTCCACCCGGCGTTACGCCGTCGGCATCGGACTTGTCCAAACCGGCTGGCTGGCGCGACTCGCCCTGCCTCACACGCTGGGCTGGACCCTCGCCTCGTTCGCCCTGCTGGCGGCGGCCGAACTGGCGGTGCCGGCCCTGGCCGAACGGGCCGGGCGGACCGCCTGGCATCCCCACCACATCGCCGAACGCTACGGACTGTTCACGCTGATCCTGCTCGGCGAGTTGGTCGCGGTGGCCGTGGCCGGCGTCCAAGTCGAACTCGACTCGACCGGACTGACCCCGGGTTTGACCGGCGTGTCCGCCTCCAGCCTGGTGCTCTTACTGGCTCTTTGGTGGCTCTACTTCATGTCCCCGATGGCCGAACACCTCGAACGCCAGCGCGAACTCGCCTTCCCCTGGGGTTACGGGCACGCCTCGATTTTCTTGGCGCTGGCCGTCCTGGGGGCCGGGCTCGAATTGGCGGTCGAGGTCTCGCACCGCAACCATCTGCACGTCGAACTGGTCGCGGTCGGCTATCTGATCTGCGCGCCGGTGGCGGTGTTCGTGATCGGGTTGTGGGCCTTGCAGGCCTGGGCGGCCCGCTCGCCGCGCGGCTGGCCGGAAGTCGGGCTGGTCGTCGCAGTCTTGTTGGGCTCGCCCTGGTTGGCCCTGACCGGATTCGGGGTGGCCGGGGCGGTCGCCGCCAGCGCCGTGGCGGCCGTCGGCCTGACCGCGCTGGTGATGGTCCGGGCGACGGCCCAAGGCCGAACCGCGACCGACCACGAGGACCTGGTCGACTGCTGAGAGCCTCGGCCCGGCCGACCGGCTCGACTACAAGCGGTCGCCCTGGCGTCCGGCGAAATCCTCCATCGACTCGTTGATACCCAGTTGGTCGGCTATGAAATCGAAAATCCCGACCGGCGCCAGGCGCAGCAGCGGCACCGTTCGGACCCGCGGCGGCATGATCAATTGCTTGGTCCCGCGTTCTATGCCGCGCAGGATCGCGCCGGCGACTCGGCGCGGCTCCAGGATCGGCAACAGCGCCGGATAGCGCGAGCGCACTCCCGCGAACATGCCCGTGTCGATGTAGTAGGGGCAGACCACCATAGTGGCCACGCCGGCGCCGGCCTCGCGCAATTCGTTGCGCAGGGCCTCGTTGAAGGCGATCGCGCCGGCTTTCGAAGCGGCGTAATCGGCCATCTTCGAACCCGCCACCAAACCGGCGGCCGAGGCGACGGTGACGACATAGCCGGTCCGGCGCTCGACCATGCCGCCCAGGAAGGCCTGGGTCACCCAGAACAGCGCCCTTAGGTTGACGTCCAGGGTGCGCTCGATCGAGACGGCCGGGTTGTCGAGCAGCGCCCGGCCGGAGACCACGCCGGCGTTGTTGACGACGATGTCGACCGGTCCGGTTCGCTCGGCCGCCGCCATGACGGCGGCTCGGTCCACCACGTCGACGCCGAAGGCGCTGGCCCGGCCGCCTTCGGCGGCGATCTCGGCCCGGACCGATTCGGCCCGGGCGGCGTCGAGGTCCCAGATCGCCACCGTCGCCCCTTTGCGGGACGCCCCGATCGCCATCCGCCGGCCGATCCCGCTGCCGCCGCCGGTTATCACCATCCGGGCGCCGTTCAGCGCCAAGCCCTCCTGGCGATATGTCCTCATAACCCGGCCACCTTCCTAATCAGTTCGCCCGCGCTGGTGTAGAGCCACTTCGAGCCGACCGTCATGACGGCGGCGTAGCCGGCCCTGGGCGCCCAACTCGGCGGCCCGATGGCCATCAGCCGCTCAGTCGCCACAGTCTGCGGTTCGGTGTACTTGATCAAGCCTTCGGCGCCGTGGCGGCGCCCCAGCCCGGAGACGCCGAAACCGCCCATCGGCGCGTCGACCGAGCCGAAGGCGGCGGCGTAGCCCTCGTTGACGTTGACCGTGCCGGCCGCCAGGCGTTCCGCCACCCGGCGCCCGCGGGCCGGCGAGCCGGTCCACACCGAGGCGTTCAGCCCGTATTCGGTGTCATTCGCCAATTCGATCGCCTGGTCGTCGGAGTCGAACGGGTAAATCGACACCACCGGCCCGAAGGTCTCCTCGCGCGCCACCGTCATGGCGTCGGTCACCCCGGTCAGCACCGTCGGCTCGTAGAACAGTTCGCCTAAGTCCTCGCGCCGGCGCCCGCCGGTCAACACCGTGGCGCCTTTGGCGACCGCGTCGTCGACGTGCTCGGCCACTTTGGCCAACTGGGCCGGGCTGATCAGCGGCCCCAGATCGACGTCCCAACCGCCGCCGCCGCCCATCACCAGCCCGGCGGCGCGGGCCGCGATGGCGCCGGCGAACGACTCCAGCAGGGGCCGGGCGACGTAGATCCGCTCGATTGAGATGCACAGTTGGCCGCTGTTGGCGAACGAGGCCTGCACGGCGCCGGCGACCGTTCGCGCCAGTGGCGCGTCGTCCAGCACCAACAGCGCGTTCTTGCCGCCCAGTTCGGCGCCGCAGCCGACTAGCCGCTCGCCGCATTGGGAGGCGATCTTCCGGCCGGTGGCGGTCGAGCCGGTGAACATCACATAATCGCTGCCGTCGATTATGGCGGTCCCCAGCTCCGAGCCCGACCCGGTCACAACCGCCAGCGCCTCGCGCGGCAACCCGGCCTGGCGCAGCAGCCGGGCCACGTACAACGCCGTCAGCGGCGTCAGCGAATCGGGTTTGAGGACCAGGCCGTTGCCGGCCAGCAGCGCCGGCACCATGTCCGAGCAGGTCAGCGTCAGCGGGTAGTTCCAAGGCGAGATCATGCCGACCACGCCTTTGGCCACGTAATGCACGTAAGTGCTGGTCAGCAGGGGTAAAGCGGCCCGCCGACGATGCCGCCGGAGGACTTTGGGGGCTTTGGCCGCGTAGTAGCCGGCGGTCAGCACCACGTCGAGGAACTCCTCCAGCGCGTCCGTGCGCGACTTGCCGTTCTCGGCGTGCACCAAGTCCAGCAACTCGTCCCGGTTGTCCACCAGCAGTTCCTTGAACCGCTCGAT
>JAITKC010000140.1 GCA_031278665.1 Bifidobacteriaceae bacterium
GTCGAGCACGTCGGCGACCACGCAGGTGACGTTGTCCGGGCCGCCGCCGCGCAGAGCCAATTCGATTAGCAGGTCGGCGCAGCGGTCCGGGTCGGCCTCCTCGATCAGCGTGCGCCGCAGCGTCGCCGCCGAAACCACCCCGGACAGCCCGTCCGAGCAGAGCAGCCAGCGGTCGCCCGGCACCGCCTTGCGGACCGAGATGTCGAGTCCGCCAGACAATTCGACATCGCCCAAGACGCGCAGCAGCAGCGACCGTTGCGGGTGGCGTTCGGCCTGGTCGGGTTCGAGTTTGCCGCTGTCGACCAAATACTGGACAAAGGTGTGGTCGGTGGTGACCTGCTCGAGTTGGCCGTCCCGCAACAAGTAGGCGCGGGAGTCGCCGATGTGGCCAAGAATCAAGCGGTCGCCGGCGCGCAACAAGGTGGTGATGGTGGTGCCCAGTCCGGCCAGCTCCTGGTCCTCTTCGACCCGTTCGAGGAGTTCGTCATGGGCCGCCTCGACCGCCGCCTCGAGCGCCTCGGCCCCCTGGTCGGACGCCGGCGCCTCCTCGTCGAGCGGGGCCAAGTGGGCGATCGCCACCGAGGAGGCGATGTCGCCGCCGGCGTGACCGCCCATCCCGTCCGCCACCACCAGCAAATGCGGCCCGGCGTAGGCCGAGTCCTGGTTGTTGGCGCGAGTCAGCCCGATGTCGGAGCGCACCGCGTAGCGCAGAGCGATGGTCACGCTACCTCAGCACCTCCAATGTCGTGTTGCCGATCCGGATCGACTGGCCGGCGGTCAGTTCGGTGGGACCCGCAATCCTCTCACGGCCCACAAAAGTGCCGTTGGTCGAGCCCAAGTCTTCCAGCACCCAGCCGCCGCCGCGTGGCACCAGTTGGGCGTGGCGTCCGGACGCGAACTCGTCGTCTAGGACCAGGTTGGCGGTCGACGAGCGGCCGATCACCACCGGCGAGCGGGTCAGCGGCAGAATCGTGCCGCGCAAGTGGCCGGACTTGACGATCAGCTTGGTCGGCGCGCCGGCTCTGGGCGCCGGCGGCGCCGGCGCGGCGGCGACCGGGAAGGCCTGGGCGGCGGCCAGCGGGCCGCCGGCCAGTTCGGCTGGCCGACCGACCCGTTCTAGTCGTCTGGCGCGGGCCCGGCCGCGCGGGGCGGCGTCGCGCCGCCGGATGGTCGTCCCGTAGATGTCGCGCCGCAGAGTCAACAGCGCGGCCGCCACGAACACCCACAGAATCAACAGGTATCCGAGTCGGAGCAACGAGACCGACAGCTCTCCCATAGCTCAACCTTAGTTGGGGCGGGCGTCAGTTCTCTGTATCAAAACCCAGGTCGGTTGACTCGCCCGTCCAGAACACCACCTGGGTGCGGCCGACGGTGAGCGTGTTGCCGTCGACTAGGAGGGCGTTGGTGATCCGGTGGCCTTCGACAAAAGTGCCGTTAGTCGATCCCAGATCGGTCGCGACCGGTCCGTCCGGGGTCAGCCGGATCTCGACGTGGCGCCGCGAAACACCGGTGTCCTCGACGATTATGTCGGCGTCCGATCCGCGTCCGATCACCGTCACCGGCCCGGTCAGCAGATAGCGTTGGCCGTCGATGTCGATGATCGGGTGGCGCGACGTGGCCGAGGCCGGGCCGGCCGGCGCCACCGCGCCGCGAACCGTCTCCGAACGGACGTGGAAGACGCCGACCTCCAGGTCGGGGTCTTCCTCGAAAGTGACTGAGACTGGGCCGACGAAGGCGTAGCGCTGCGAGGCCGCGTGCAGGGCGACCCCCTCCTGGAGCTCCTCGCCCATCGCCTCGGCGCCCCAATCCAGAATGCGGTCGAAGTCCTGGGGTGACAGTTCGATGACGAACTCATTCGGCACCACCGCCCGGCCGCGGGCCAGCACCGCCGCTTTGTCGTCCAACTCGCGCCGGAGCGCGGAAGCCAGGTCCACTGGTTTCACCTCACTACGTGATGCTTTGGCGAAGGCGCCACTGACTGCGCGCTCGACGCCTTTTTCAAACCGGTCGAGGAATGCCATGTGCTATCCCTCCCCACTGCACGAACTTAGCCAATGGTAACGACTTCCCGCCCGGACGGACATAGGTCCGAGGCTCGGGCCGTCTGCCGATTCCCTCTCAATCCCAATTCATGCTAGCCTCATCCCTTGCGCGCGAGTGGCGGAATTGGCAGACGCGCACGGTTCAGGTCCGTGTGCCCGCAAGGGCATGGGGGTTCAAGTCCCCCCTCGCGCACTCCTGACCCTCCCGCGCGGCGCCCTCAGTCTCTTCGCCTCCTCGCCTCCTCGGCTTCTCGCCGCTCGGCCAGCCGCAACCCGTTGCGGATGACTTCGCTGGCGTTGCGGTAGCGCCCGGAGCGGACCAACGACCCCACCAGCGCGCTTTGGCGGTCGCTCGAGACGGCGTTCCGGCTGCGCCGGCGGGGTAGCATGGGGGAGCCCTTCGACAGAGTGGCTCTTGACGTTACCTTCCTGTTCGCGGAGCGGAGTTATCAGCGTGAGACTGACTGCATTCGCCGCCGTCCGGGACATCGGGGCGGGGTTCGTGGCGTGGGCGATGCTGGTTGCCGGCTGTTCGCCGTCGCCGCCGCCCGGGCTGGAGAACGCCGAGCGGCTGGACTTCGAGGTGGTGACGACGGCCGTCTACCCTCACACCGAGGTCGACTCCGCGAAGACCGCCCAAGTGATCCGCGACGACGCGGAACTGGCCGCGCGGCTGGGCCGGTCCGGGGTCAGCTCAATCGACGGCGCGGCGACGGGAGCGCAGGCGCTGGGCGACCCGCCGCGAATTCCCGAAGGCCAAACGGCGGTGTGGTTTTACGCGGGCGACATGAATAACGGGTGCTATGAGTACTCGGTCACGGGAGTCTACGTCGTCGACGCCGGATGGGTTTTGGCGGTCGATATCTACCTGCCGCGATGGGCCCGCGACGCCGTCTGCACGCAAGCGCTGGTGCCGGCCGCCGGCGTGGTCCTGGTCCGGGCCGACCCGCCCGAGACCGTCACAGTAGTCGTCACTCAGTGACCGCCATCGCCCCGCCCGCTCGTCCCAGCGGGTCGCGCTTTCGAGATTCGCGGCAGGACTTTGGCCCTAATCGAAGGGCGAGTTATCCCCAACTTTTTGCACAGGCTGGAGTTTGCCCAGCGCAGCCCTGTGAATAAACCGCCCCTGCCTGTGCATAAACCTGGAGAAAGACCTCCAATAGGGCCGTGACCAGCGGAAACACACGCAAAACCGGGCATTTGACAAGACGGCTTCCTGTGGATAAAAGGGGGTGCGGCGGTCGCGGGAGGATGGCGGCCAGGCGCCTTCTGGGCGAGGCCGCTGGCGCTGGCCCGCCCGCGCCAGCGCGAAATCGTTCCGCCGCCGCCGATGAACAGCGCGCTGCCCTCCACGGCTTGGCCTCCAATCGGCGTCGGATTCAATTGAGCATATTCGCCGCGGCCGCCTCGACGACGGCCGGGTCGATCAGAATGCGGTGGTGGCCCAGGCCCTCGGTGGTCACCAGCCTGGCGCCCGGCCAACAGGCGGCGATGTCCCGGGCGACGTGGTACGGCGACTCCTTGTCCGCGGCGTCGTGAATCACCAGCGCGTCCGGCAGCGATCCGGTGGCGCCCATGTCGGCGATGTCGAAATCGGCCAGTTTGCCGTGCGCCCGCTTTTCCATCTCCTCGGTCAGCATCCGCTCGGCCCGCTTGCCGAAGCCGAGTTTGCGGGCAAAGGCCCGGGCCACTTCGCGCATGTCCGGGCTCGGGGAGACCAGTGTCAGTTTTTCGAAGGAAAGATTGCCGAGCAGGTGGGACCGGCAGGCGGCGGCGCAGCCGAGCGAGTGGGCGATCACGCCAAAGGGTTGCCCGATGCCGCGCGCCACCGCTTCGAGCGACCGCATCAGTTCGCCGCCGCTGGAGTGGGAGGCGCCATGTTCGCCCGGCCCGGAGTCGCCATGCGACAGCGCGTCGAAGGCGACCACCCTGAAGCCGTCCCGCGTCAGCGGGGCCACGAAGGCGGCCACTTGGCCGCGCCAACCGCCCCAGCCGTGGACCAGCAGAACTGTCTTCGCCTCGGGGCGGGCGGCATCGGCGGCTGGTTGAGCGGCATCGGCGGCCGGGCGGGCGGCATCGGCGGCGGGCGACGAGCGCGGCTCCCAGGTCTCGACCGCCAAGTCGGAGCCGTGGGGACCGGCCAGGCGGGTGACGCGGCCGGTCCACGGGCGGTTGTCCTTGCGGCGGCCGGAATTGTTGGGGAGTTTGCACCACAGAGCGGCGGCGGCCTTGGCGGCCAGGCGGGGGGTGACCAATCCGCCGCCGACAAAGCCGAGCCAACCGATCGCCTGGACGAAGCGCTTGCGCAAAGGCGGTTTGCGCCGAGGAATATTAGTCGGCAAGTCGATGCGGCTCATTCGCCTCAGACTATCTCGCCCGGGCGGGCGGGGCGTTTGCGGGCGGCGACAACAATGCCGGCCGGACGTTATCTTTTCGGGGCCTAATCGACGCCCGCCGTCCGGATCGCGACCCGGCCCGGGCCGTTTGGCAGCCCTGGGGCCGCCGGGCGCGTATAGGGTCCCGGTGTGTGGCAAGCTGGCGGTGCCGCCCGGCCTGGGCGGCCCGACGGCGAAGTACAAATTGGCGCCCAAGGAGGGACCGGCCATGGCCTGGCAACCGATTGAAGACCCGCTCGACCGCACGCGCTATCCGGTGGACCCTTGGGCGTTGACCGAAGTCGCGTTCGACGCGCGGGACACCGGGCTGACCGAAACCCTGTTCGCGGTCGGCAACGGCTACTTGGGGATGCGCGGCAACCCCGAAGAGGGCCGGGTCGCCTACGAGCACGGGACCTACATCAACGGCTTCCATGAAACTTTCCGCATCCGCCACGCCGAAGAGGCCTACGGCTTCGCGACCGTCGGCCAGACCATGGTCAACGTGCCGGACGCCAAGGTGATCCGCCTTTACATTGACGACGAACCGCTCCTGCTAACCGTCGCCGACCTTCAGGAATACCGGCGCAGCCTGGACTTCAAAGCCGGGCGCCTGCGGCGCGAACTGGTCTGGCGGACGCCATCGGGCAAACTGGCGCGGATCGCGACCACCCGGATGACCTCGCTGACCGAACGCCATTTGGCGCTGATGACCTACGAGGTCACCGTCGACCGCGACGCCCCCGTGACCTTGTCCTCCCAGATCATCAACCGGCAGGACGGCGAGGACGAATACCACGTCTCCGGCCCGGACGCCGGCGACCCGGCTTGGGACCCGCGCAAGACCGAGACCTTCCCCGAACGGGTGCTGCTTCCCCGGCTGGCCGAACAAGACGGCGAGGACGGGCCGGTCTTCTTGGGCTACCGCTGCGCCAATTCGGGTATGACCGTGACCGTCGGGGCGGCCCACCAGCTTGAGACCGGCAACGACTTCAGCCGGACCGACGTGGTCTCGCCGGACCTGGCCGAGACCCGCTTCACGGTGCGGGCGCGGGCCGGCGTGCCGGTGCGGCTGACCAAACTGGTGGCCTACCATTCATCGCGCGGCGTTCCGCCGGCCGAACTGCGCGAACGCTGCCAACTGACGCTGGCGCGGGCGGTCGAACGCGGCCCGGAGGGCCTGGCGGCCGATCAACGCCAGTTCCTCGACGACTTCTGGGAGCGCTCTGACGTCGTGGTGGCCGGCCAGGGCGCGACCCAACAGGCGGTGCGCTGGAACCTCTTTCAAGCCCTCCAGGCCTCGGCCCGGGCCGAAGGCGTGGGCATCCCGGCCAAGGGCGTGACCGGCTCCGGCTACTCCGGCCACTACTTCTGGGATTCCGAGATCTACCTGCTGCCGTTCTTGACCTACACCAGCCCGAGTTGGGCGCGTAACGCGCTGCGCTTCCGCTACACCATGCTGGACGCCGCCCGCCGCCGCGCGCTTGAGCTGTCCGAAGTCGGGGCGCTCTATCCGTGGCGGACCATCAACGGCGAGGAGGCGTCGGCCTTCTACGCCGCCGGCACCGCCCAGTACCACATCGACGCCGACATCGCCTACGCGCTGACCCAGTACCTCCGGGCGACCGGGGACTTCGGCTTCTTAGAGCGCGAGGCGATCGACGTCTTGGTCGAGACCGCCCGGATGTGGCTGGGGCTCGGGTTCATGCGCGAACCCGGCCGCGGGGCCGCGCCCGAGTTCTATATCCACGGCGTGACCGGTCCGGACGAATACACCACGGTGGTCAACGACAACCTGTTCACCAATGTGATGGCCCGCTTCAACTTGCGGGCGGCGGCGCGGGCGCTCGAGTTGCTGGGGACCGGCAATCCGGTGGCCCACGCCAAGGCCGTCGCCCGGCTCGGCCTGGAGCCGTCCGAGCCGGCGGCCTGGCTTGAGGCGGCCGACGCCATGCACATCCCCTACGACGCCTCGCTCGGCATCCACCCGCAGGACGACCAGTTCCTCCAGAAGGAGATCTGGGACCTCGACTCGACGCCGGCCGCCAAGCGCCCGCTGTTGCTCAACTATCACCCGCTGGTCATCTATCGTTTCCAGGTCCTCAAACAGGCCGACGTGGTGTTGGCCCAGTTCCTTTGCTCGCAGGACTTCACGGCCGAGGAGAAACTGGCCGACTTCGACTATTACGACCCGCTGACCACCGGCGACTCGTCGCTTTCGGCCGTGGCCCAGGCGATTATGGCCTCCGAGGTCGGCTATCAGGAGTTGGCCCAGAAGTACTTCTTCGCCGCGCTCTACGTCGATTTGGACAACCTGCACGGCAACGCCGCCGATGGCGTGCACGTCGCCTCGGCTGGCGGGGTCTGGTCTTCGCTGGTCTTCGGCTTCGCCGGATTGCGCGACTGCGGCGGCAAACTGTCATTCGACCCCCGGCTGCCCGAACTGTGGGAGGGGCTGACCTTCCAACTGTCCTTCAAGGGCGCGCGGCTGTCGGTCGAGCTGACCCAGGAGGCGATCGCGTTCACCTTGTTGGCCGGACCCGAGGCGGAGGTCTGGGTCCGGGGCGAGGCTGTCGCGGTCACCCCCGGCCGGCCCGCCGTGGTGGCTTTGGCCGATCAAGGGCCGCGCCTGCTGGGCGCGCCGACCGCCCGCGACATCACCGGCGCGGTCCGCGCCGACGGCTCGGTCATAACCTCGACGGTGCCCACCCCGATCTCCGACTGACCGCCTCTCGGGTCAAGACGAGGACCGGGCGGGCCTTGTCGAGGCGTGCCAGGTGAATCGGTCGCATGTCGCGTCAGTCCAAGTCGATCGGCTGCCGGGCGGCGAGCTCGACCAGCCGGACAAGGCGGTCGGGATCGGAGTCCTCATCTGATCGCCTGAGGATCTCGGCGTCCGCCAGCGCTAGCCGGCGCCGCCTCTCGCGCTCAAGACAGCGCGCCACCGCCGCCCGCCCGGGCGCCGCCTTCGCCGCTACCTGGGCGTCTATGAA
>JAITKC010000239.1 GCA_031278665.1 Bifidobacteriaceae bacterium
GCCCCAATACGAGACCGCCGAGTTCGGTCCGGCGCCGCTCGTCGACGCGGTCGCCACCCACGACCGCCAGTCCGGGCAGACCGCCATTTTCGCCGTCAACCGCTCCACCGCCGAGCCCGTCCGGCTGGAGGCGGAGGTGAGGAGTTTGCCCGGCGCCCGAATTGGGCGGGCCGTGGTTTTGTCGAATCCGGACCACGCCTGGCGGGCCTCGGCGGCCAACAGCGATTCGGTCTCGCCAAGGCCTTTGGCGGCCACTTTGGACGATGCCGTGGTGCGGGCCGCGCTGCCGCCGCTGAGCTGGTCGATGATTCGCCTGACGGGCTGAGGGGCCGCGGCGGCGCCTGTCGTAATATGGCCAGTCTGACAGCTATTGCGATCTTGGTGGCGGCGAGTCTTGGCGTTGGCTTCGCCTCCGCTTTCGTCCCCTGGATCAACGCCGAGTTGCTCACCTTGGCGGCGGTGGCGGCCGCGACCACCAGCTTGGCCGGCGCGGTCGGCGCGGTGGTGGCGGTGACAGTTGGCCAGACCACCGGCAAGGTCGTCGTCTATGAGGCGGCCCGCGCCGGCCGGCGCTGGACCGAGCGGCGGGCGGACGAGCCGTCCAAGCGGCCGGCCGAGCCCGGGGAACGGCGCCGGCGCTGGCGGGCCTTCAAAGCCTGGGTCAAGCGCTGGTCTGATCGCGGGCTGGCGCTGATGAACACCCGCGGGCGCCGCCTTGGCGTCGTGGCCGTGTCGGCCACAGTCGGCTTCCCGCCGCTGTTGATCACCACCGTCGCCGCCGGGGCGGTCAAGATGCATCGCCTCGACTTCGTCGCCGTGACCCTGGTCGGGCGCCTGCTGCGCTTCGCCGCGGTGGCCTGGCCAGCCCTGGCGCTGCGCTTCTAGCCCGCCCCAACCCCACCCGAACGCGAGGCCCGGCCCCGCGTTCGGCTCGCCGGGTTAGCCGGAGACTGTGCCGGAGTTGGGGGCGGGGGAGCGCAGGCGCGAGTAGAAGCCGAGGTCGACTGTGCGGCCGGTGACGCGGCCGGTGTATTGGACGGGGGCGGCGTCGTGGTCGTGGCCGGACTCGACGGCGGCGATTATCGCGGCCATGAACTCGCCGATTATCGGGCCGTTCTTGAACTGGTTGCCGGAGGTGCCGATGGCGACGAAAAAGCCGGGGGCATCGGTCTTGTCGTAGATCGGGGTCCAGTCGGTGGCGACGTCGTAGACCCCGACAACGCCGGCCGGGCGGGGCGGAATCGCCAAACCGGGCAGGCGCCGCCCGGCCCGGGTGACCTGTTTGTCGAATAGTTCGGCGGTGCGGTTCAGATTCACCAGGTCGACCGGTCCGTCGACCCATTCGAGCGCGTCGCATTCCGGTTCGGTGCCGCCGACCAGCAAAGACCCGGACGGCTCCGGGCGCAGATAGTAGCCGAGGTCCTGATCGGCGACGCAGGGGCCGATAGACCCGGCCGGATTGAACCCGGGCGGGGCCGCCACGGCGTGGACCTCCTGGCGCAACGGCCGGGTGGCGATGGCGAACTCGGCCCCGACTCCGGCCATGGCGTTGACTTCGGGCGACCACGGCCCGGCGGCGTTGACCACGACCGGGGCCTGAAGGCACTGGCCGGTGTCGAGCCCGACCCGCCAACCCGACCGGCCAAGCCGGGCGATCTGCGTCACGGCCGCGCGGTAGCAGGCGCGCGCCCCCGCCCGGCGGGCCGCGTTGGCGAAGTTCTCGCAGGCCAGTCTGGGGTCGTCGATGAATCCGGCCTGGGGCGTGTAGACGGCGCCGACCCGCCCGTCCGGCTCGTCCCAGAAGGCCTCCGAGTCGATCGGTTTGGGCGGGTGGAACCGGCCGGCGTCGATCCCGGCGATCCGCCGCTCTAGTTCGTCGGCGTCCCATTCCTCATAGTCGATTCCGATGTCGTCGAAATGGGCGCGCAGCACGGAACGCGGAAAAGCCGGGCAGTCGACCATGATCTTGCCGTTGCGGTGGAACCGGGCGAGCCCTTCGTCTTCGCCGGCGCCGAGATAGGATCGCAGGTCAGCCCACATATGCGAGGCTTCCCAGGCGACGATCACCGAAGTCGGCAAAGTGTATTCGAAGCGGATCACGCCCGATGACGCGCTTGAGGACCCGTAGCCGGGTCCGGCCGCCTTGTCCACCAGGGTCACCCGCCGCCCGGTTTTGGCCAGTTGGTAGGCGGTCGAGGCGCCGACTATGCCGGCGCCGATCACAATCGCGTCGCTGGTCGGCGCCATGGCGTCGGCGTTCACAGCGCCCGGACGGCGGCCGCCGCCGCCGGTAGGACTTCGCCCAGGTCGCCGACTATTCCGAGGTCGGCGATCTCGAAGATCGGCGCCTCGGGGTCCTCGTTGACGGCCACGATCAGCCCCGCCCCGCGCATTCCGGCCTGGTGTTGGATGGCGCCGGAGATGCCGGCCGCCACGTAGAGCCGCGGGCTGACGGTTTTGCCGGTCTGGCCGACCTGCAGCGACGGGTCGACCCAACCGGCGTCGACGGCCGCCCGCGAGGCGCCGACGGCCGCGCCCAAGGCGTCGGCCAACTGCTCGACCGGTCCGAGGTCGCCGCCGGTGCCCCGGCCGGCCGAGACGATGATTTCGGCGCTCAGCAGGTCGGGGCGGCCGCCCGAGGCCGCCCGCGGCGTCAGGCCGAGGACGGCGACCCGGTCCTCGCCCGCCGCTGCGGCGGGCGGCGCCAGTTCGACCACTTCGGCCGGTTCGGCCAGCGGCGGCGCCTCGAGTCCGGGCTGGACGGTGAAGATCGCCAGGCCGCCGGTGACGCGGGCGCGCGAAAACGCCGTGCCCGCCATAATCGGTTTGGTCGCGGTCAGGTCGGGGTCGATGGCGACGACGTCCGTGATCGCGGCCGCGCCGAGGCGCAGCGCCAGCAGGGCGGCGACTTCGGCCCCGAACAGCCCTTGCGGCAGCAGCACGGCGGCGGCGTCGCGTTCAACCGCCAGGGTCGCCAGGGCGGCGGCGACCGTTCCGGGCCGGGCGGCCAACTCGGGGCCGCCGGCCAGGCGCACGCCGACCGGCCGGCCGATGGCGCCGGCGAAGGCCAGCCGTTCGGCCTCGCGCGCCGGATCGTCGAGCAGGGTCAAAATGTCGGACATCGGTCATCCCCTCAGATCAGAGCGTTGGCTTGGAGCAGGGCGACGAAGGCCGCCACCACGTCGTCGGATTCGGAGTCGAGTATTTGGCCGCCGGCCCGGGCCGGCGCCGGGGTGATCGAGGCGACTTCGACTTTGGCGCCGCCGGCGCCGACAGCGGCCGGGTCCACCCCGATGTCGGCCAGGTCGAGTGACTCGACGGGCTTCTTGCGGGCCAGCATCACGGCCTTGGCCGAGGGATAGGCCGGCTCGCCGGTTTTGTCGTTGACCGAGACCAGGGCCGGCAGCGGCGCCGCGAGCTGGAGCGACCAGGCGTCGAGGTCGCGGCGGATCTCAACCGCGCCGTCTTGGACCGTCAAGCTGGCCGCGCCGGTCAATGCGGGAATCTGGAGCCGGGCGGCCAGCTGGACGGGGATCAGGGAGGTGGTGGCGTCGGCCGAGCCGGCGCCGCAGAGGATCAGGTCCGCGCCGCCGAGCCGGCGGATGGCGGCGGCCAGAATCAGCGCCGTGGCGAGCGCGTCGGAGCCCTCGACGGCCGCGTCGCAGACGTGGACGCCGGAGTCGGCCCCCATCTGGAGCGCCCGCCGGACCGCCTCTTCGGCTTCGTCCGGTCCGAGGGTCAGGGCCACGACTTCGGCGCCGAACTGCTCGGCCAGGCGCCGGGCCTGTTCCAAAGGGTATTCGTCGAGCTGGTTGAGCAAGCCGTCGCCGCCGCGGTCGAGCCGCCGGGCGGAGTTGAACTGGTAACCGGCCTCGATGTCCGGCACGTATTTGACCAGGACGATTATTTTCACTGCGACTCCTTGGTGATTTGTCTTCCAGTTGTTTCGCGGGTCGCCTCCCAGAGCAGTTGGGCGACGTCGCGGACGGGCGTGGCGGCGCCGGCGGCGGCGGCCGCGTCGGCCATCATGACATTGCAGAACGGGCAGGCGGTGGCCAGCGCGGCGGCCCCGGTGGCGGCGGCCTGGGCGAAACGCCGGGAGTTTATCCTGGGGCCGGCCTCCTCCATCCACATTCGCCCGCCGCCGGCGCCGCAACAGTTCGCCTTTCGCCCGCTGGGCCGCATCTCGACCAGTTTCAGCCCGGGGATTGACTCCAGCACCTGACGCGGAGCCGCCACCTGGTTGTTGTGCCGCGCCAGATAACAGGGATCTTGGTAGGCGACGGCGCCGACGGCGCCGTCGGCGGATTCGGCCGGGCGCAGTTTGCCGTCGGCGATCAGCCGGGCCAGCAATTCGGTGTGGTGGACCACCTGGTAGCGCCCGCCGAACGGGCCGTATTCGTTGGCCAGGGTGTTCAGGCAGTGGGCGCAGGTGACGACGATTTTGGTGGCCTCGGCCCGGTTCAGAGTCTCGACGTTGGCGCCGGCCAGGGAGGCGAACAAGGACTCGTCGCCGCCGCGGCGGGCCGGGTCGCCGGTGCAGCACTCGTCGGCGCCGAGGACCGCGAAACTGACCCCGGCGCGGTTCAGCAATTCGGCCAGGGCCCGGGCGGTGGCCTGGCCGCGCTCGTCGAAGGCTCCGGCGCAGCCGACCCAATAGAGGTATTCGACTTCGGCCAGCGACTCGACGTCGCGGCCCAGCACCGGGACGGCGAAACTGAGCCCCTTGGTCCAGGCGAGCCGTTTGCCGGCCAGCATCCCCCAGGGGTTCTTCCGCCGCTCCAGGTTGCGGAAGGCGCCGGCCAGGGTGGCCGGGAACTCGCCGGCGACCAGCACTTGGTGGCGGCGCAACTCGACCACCTGGTCGACTTGCTCGAGTCCGACGGGACAGGCGTCGACGCAGGCCCCGCAGGTGGTGCAGGCCCACAGCGCTTCCGGCGCGACAGCCCACGGCGACTCGCCCCCGACCAGCGCCAGCGGTTCCGGCTCGGACCCGAAGACGTGATCTCTCAGCGCGCCGACCAGCAGTTTAGGGCTGAGCGGCTGTCCGGCCGCCCAGGCCGGGCAGACTTCTTGGCAGCGGCCGCACTCGGTGCAGGTGGCGAGCGCCAAGCGGTCGCGCCAGGTCAGGTCGGCGACCCGGCCGGCGCCGAGTCTTTCGAAGACGGACTCGTCCAACTCCGGGTCCTCCAAGTCGACCGCCCGGCCGTCGACGGTCAGACCCGGCAGCGGCCCCAGCGCCGGCGAGCCGTCGGCGTTGCGTCCGGTCCACAGGTTCGGGAAGGCCCAGAAGCGGTGCCAGGCCACGCCCATCGTCGGAGTCAGCCCGACCACCACCATCCAGGCGTAGCTGACCAGTATTTTGGCCAACGCGAGGGCTGAAATCCAAAGTCCGACGGCGGCATCGGACATCGCCGGCGGGTAAAGCCGGCCGATCCAAGCGGTCGAGGCGAAACGGGACGCCTCGTCCGCCCCGGCGCCGATCGACTCCAAGCCGCGCAGCCAGAGAACCAGGATCACAACCGCCGCGATAGTCGCCTCGACGTAGCGGGCGCGCCACTGGTGCGAGCCGAAGAAACGCGAGGCGCGGCCGAGCGAGCGGCGCGAGGCGCGCAACCGGACGGCGATCAGAACAGTTATGCCGCCCAGTCCGGCCCAGGCGAAGAACTCGGTCAACCAGCCCCAAGGCGCCCACCGGCCGATCAGCGGCAACCCGAAACGCCAGTCGAATAACTGGCCGGTGGCCTCCGCCAGGGTCGCCACCAGCACCAGGAAGGAGAACATGGTCAACCAGTGGGCCGCCGCCACGACCGGTTTGCGGGCCAGGCGGCGGTGTAACAGGAATTCGCGCGCCATGGCGGCGGTGCGCCGCCAGGGGTGGTCGCGGCGCGAACCGGCCGGCTCCGGGGCGCCGGCCGCCAGCCGGCGGGCGAACAACCCCACCCGCCAGACCAGCGCCGTCCAGCCGACGGCCGTGGCGACCAGGCCGGCGACGGCGAATCCGGTCATCTGGTCTTACGCCCCGGGGTCGGCTCGGCCGGCCGTCAGGCCGGGAATCCAATCGGTCCCGGCCAACGGCCGACGGGTCATGGCGGCTGCCTCGATCGTCAAGGCCACCAGATCCTCCGGCTCCAGGCGCAGCAGATGGGCCTTGCCGCAGGCCCTGGCTATGATTTGAGCTTCCATTGTCATCACCCTGAGCAGATTAGCAAGCCGGCGCCCGGCTGCGACCGGGTCCAGGCGTTTGGCGAGTTCCGGATCTTGGGTGGTTATGCCGGCCGGGTCGCGTCCGGCCTGCCAGTCGTCGTAATAGCCGGCCGCCGAACCGATCTTGCGGTACTCGTCCTCAAGGGCCGGATCGTTGTCGCCCAGCGCGATCAACGCGGCCGTGCCGATTGAAACCGCGTCGGCGCCCAGGGCCAGCGCCTTGGCGACGTCGGCGCCTGACCGGATCCCGCCCGACACGATTAACTGGACTTCGCGATGCAGTCCGGCCTCTTGTAGGGCGTCGACGGCCTGGGGGATGGCAGCCAGCGTCGGAATGCCGACGTGTTCGATGAAAACCTCCTGGGTGGCGGCGGTTCCGCCCTGCATGCCGTCCAGCACTATCGCGTCGGCGCCGGCTTTGATCGCCAAGGCGACGTCGTAATAGGGCCGCGAGGCGCCGATCTTGACATAGATCGGCTTTTCCCAGTCGGTGATCTCGCGCAGTTCGGTGATCTTGATGCGCAGGTCGTCCGGTCCGGTCCCGTCGGGGTGGCGGCAGGCCGCGCGCTGGTCGATCCCGAGCGGCAGCGTCCGCCGGGCCGCCACCCGCTCGGTGATCTTCTGCCCCAGCAACCTGCCGCCGCCGCCGGGTGTGGCGCCTTGGCCCAGGACCACCTCGACGGCGTCGGCCAGGCGCAGATGTTTGGGGTTCATGCCGTAGCGCGACGGCAGATATTGATAGACCAGGGTCTTCGAGTGGCCGCGTTCCTCCATCGTCATGCCGCCGTCGCCGGTGGTGGTCGAGGTGCCGACCTCGCTGGCGCCCCGCCCGAGCGCCTCTTTGGCCTGTCCGGACAGCGACCCGAAGCTCATCCCGGCGATCGTCACCGGCGTCGCCAGGTGGAGCGGCCGTTTGGCGAACCGGCCGCCGATGACGACGTCGGTGTCGCAGCGCTCGCGGTAGCCCTCGAGCGGGTAGCGGGACATCGAGGCGCCAAGGAACAGCAGGTCGTCGAAATGCGGCAGTTTGCGTTTGGCGCCGCCGCCGCGGATGTCGTAGAGACCGGTTTGGGCGGCCTGGCGGATCGCGGCGATAGTGGTCCGGTCGAAGGTTGCGTTTTCGCGCAGTCCCAGCCCGGCCGGGTCGGCGGGGCCGGCGGCGCCAGTTGGCGCCGGGTTCGCGGTCGCGGTCATTTTGTG